>JBGQIG010000155.1:0-7107 GCA_041498365.1 Terriglobia bacterium
AATGCCAAACGCCACGTCGATCGTTTCCTGATCGACCGTGCGGTTCTTGGAGATAGCATCTGCCAGCGGCACGGAAACGATCTTGTTCCCGCGCAAGGCCGCCATGCAGCCAAACTCGCCACGGTGCACCATGTCGATCGCTCCCAAACCATAGCGGGTGGCCAGCATGCGGTCGAAGGCACTGGGGGATCCGCCGCGCTGGACATGTCCCAGGACTACGGTCCGAGTTTCGAAATTGGTGCGCCGCTCGATCTCCCGCGCCAGGATCGCGGCGATTCCGCCCAGGCGGGCGTGCCCAAACTCATCCTTGCCCATATCCACCACGATTGGCGCTCCATGCGCTGGATCAACATCCGTGGAGAACTTCGCCCCTTCGGCCACCACCACAATACTGAAATAGCGGCCGCGCGCGTGCCGCAAACGGATGGTCTCTGCGACCTTATCCACGTCGAAAGGAATTTCAGGGATCAGGATTACGTCCGCGCCCCCGGCGATGCCGCTATACATCGCGATCCAGCCCGCATCCCGCCCCATGACTTCCACCACCATCACGCGGTTATGAGCCTCGGCCGTGGTGTGCACCCGGTCGATGGCCTCAGTGGCAATGTTGACCGCCGTGTCGAATCCAAAGGTGAAGTCGGTGCCCGCGAGATCATTGTCGATGGTCTTGGGAACTCCCACCACGTCGACGCCCTTTTCATGCAGTTTCTGCGCTACAGAGAGCGTGTCATCGCCTCCAACAGCGATCAAAGCCTCGATATTGTGCCGCTTCAGCGTGGCCACGCACTTGTCCAGGCCATCCACTTTCTTGGCAGGGTTGGTGCGCGAAGTGCGCAGGATGGTGCCACCGCGGGGCAGAATTCCGCCTACGCTCGCGAGATCCAGCGGCATCGTCTTATCCTCGATCAAGCCGCGCCAGCCTTCCAGAAAGCCAACGAATTCGTCCTCGTAGTGGAAGCAACCTTTACGCACTACGGCGCGGATCACTGCGTTCAACCCTGGGCAATCGCCTCCGCCGGTGAGTATGCCAACTTTCATCGCCTGCTCCTCCACGCCAATAAACTCGTGGCTTCGTGGTCCCTGCGGCTCCGCCCCAGCCGGAGGGCGTACCGGATACACCTCTGCTGTAAGCGCTTGCAACGGAATATCAAGATTACCATTAAATAGTGCATTTTTGCCGTCCGGAGACCTCGTGAGCCTCTCTTGCCGATTGCGTCCGCGCTGGGGATTGGCCACAATACTTTCAGCCCATGCCCAAAACATTGAGTGTTTTGATCTGGCTTTCGGTCGCACTTCTGGGTGCGCTGGCCCTGGCCACCATCGCGCTGCATCGAGGCGAGCAGATCAATGCCATGTGGCTGGTGGTCGCAGCCGTTTGCACCTACGCGCTCGGATACCGCTTCTATAGCAAATTCATAGCTGCCCGAGTTCTCGCCCTGGATGCTCAGCGAGCCACGCCCGCGGAGCGCCTCGAAAATGGCCGCGACTTCGTGCCCACCAACAAGTGGGTAGTCTTCGGACACCATTTCGCCGCCATCGCCGGACCCGGCCCTCTGGTTGGCCCGGTGCTGGCGGCCCAATTCGGCTATCTCCCCGGAACCCTCTGGATACTGGCCGGCGCGGTCTTCGCCGGCTGCGTGCAGGACTTCGTGATCCTCCTGTTCTCCGTGCGGCGTGATGGCAAGTCGCTTACAGAAATGGCGCGTGAGGAGGTTGGCCGCCTGGGCGGACTTGTGGCCTACCTGGCGGTGATCAGCATTATCGTGATCCTGCTTGGGGTGTGTTCGCTGGTGGTCGTGAACGCGCTCAAGGCCAGCCCCTGGGGCACATTTACCATCGCCATGACTATCCCCATCGCGCTCCTGATGGGCGTCTACTTGCGCACTTTGCGACCGGGCAAAGTGCTGGAGACTTCGGCGCTCGGTTTCGTGCTGGTGATGCTCGCGATCTGGGGCGGACAGTGGGCATCGCAGACGCCGTCGGTGGCCGGGTGGTTCACACTCACGGCTCCCGCCCTGGCTATTCTGATCATCGTTTACGGATTCGCGGCTTCGGCGCTCCCAGTTTGGCTGCTGCTGGCTCCGCGCGATTACCTGAGCACATTCGTGAAGCTGGGAACCATCGCCTTGCTGGCGCTGGGAATTGTTGCCTTTCATCCCACTCTGCGCATGCCTCCACTGACCCGCTTTATCGACGGCTCAGGGCCGGTCTTTGCGGGAAATGTTTTTCCTTTTGCGTTTATTACTATCGCCTGCGGCGCGATCAGCGGATTCCATTCCTTGATTTCCAGCGGCACCACCCCCAAGCTGATCCGCCGCGAGACAGAAGCTCGTATGGTGGGCTACGGCGCCATGATGGCCGAATCGATGGTGGCCATCATGGCGATGATCGCTGCCTGCGTCCTTGAGCCGGGCATTTATTTCGCCGTCAATAGTCCCGCGGGAATCGTCGGCCAGGCGCCGGAAGCCGCGGCCGCAACCATCAGCGCCTGGGGATTTCCGGTTACCGCAACCGAAATGCATTCCCTGGCACAGTCCGTGGGCGAGCAGACGCTTTACAACCGTACCGGCGGCGCACCCGCCTTCGCCGTGGGAATGGCCCATATTTTTTCCAACAGCCTGGGTGGACAGGCGCTGATGGCCATCTGGTACCACTTCGCCATCATGTTCGAGGCGCTGTTCATTCTCACCGTGCTCGATGCCGGCACCCGCGTGGGCCGCTTCATGGTGCAGGATGCCCTCGGACACGTATGGAAGCCGCTCGGCCGCACCAGTTGGTATCCCAGCATTCTAGCCACCAGCGCTCTGATCGTGGGCGCGTGGGGATATTTTCTCTGGCAAGGCGTGAGAGACCCTCTGGGCGGGATCAACTCCCTGTGGCCGCTGTTCGGCATCGCCAATCAGTTGCTGGCTACAGTGGCTTTGTGTGTGGCCACCACCATCATCATCAAGATGGGAAAAGCACGCTATGCGGCCGTAACCCTCGTCCCCCTGGTGTGGCTGGTCGCGGTGACTTTCACGGGGTCGTGGCACAAGATATTTGATCCCAATCCGCGCATCGGCTTCCTGTCGCACGCCGCTCAGCTGGCCTCCGGCTCTGGCGTAAATGCGCGGCTGATCTTCAACGATCGTCTCGACGCGCTGGTGACCGGGACCTTGATCGTGATGGTCGGATTGATCCTGATCGAGTCGGCGGCAGAATGGATGCGAGTGCTTTCCGGCCGCAAGCAGGCAAGAGTGAAGGAGTCACCGTTCGTGGCCACAACCTTCGCTGAGGACCAGGGATGAACCAACCATTGAGTGCAAGCCGCTCGAGGACAGCTTCAGGGGCTAAGGCCCTGCAATCAATTCGAAGGTTTGCGGCACGACTGAAGTCGTGCCCTCCCGTCTTTACCGCGGCCCTGCGCGAGATATTCGACGAGTCTGCCTACACCCGCTTCTTGAATCGGAAGCAAATGGTTTCGTCCCGAGAAGCCTACGCAGCCTTCTGCTGCGAATGCGAAGCAGCCAAGGCGCGCCGGCCACGTTGCTGTTGAGACACCCAGTTGTCAGTGGCCAGTTGTCGGTTGTCAGTTCCTGTACCAGATTCTTACTGACAACTGAAATTAAGATAAACTCCCTCCATGCGAGTCCTGGGCGTTGATTGCGGCACGGAGTACACAGGTTTCGGTGTGGTCGAACTCCGCGCGGACGACACACTCGTTTGCCTTACGTGTGGCGCCATCAAGCTTTCGCCGCGTGAACCTCTTCCCCATCGGCTGGCGATTATTTTCGACCGGCTCGGCGCCATCATCCAGGAACAGCGGCCCGACAATGTCGCGATCGAGGATGTGTTTTATGCGGTCAATGTAAAGTCCGCGCTCAAGCTGGGACAGGTGCGCGGCGTGGCCATGCTGGCCGCATCGTCGGCCGGATTGGAAGTTGCCGAGTATTCGCCTCTTTCCATCAAGTCCGCGGTCGTGGGCTATGGCAAAGCTGAGAAACAGCAGGTTCAGCACATGGTCACGCGTCTGCTCAATCTCAGCGAGGTACCAGAACCAGCCGATGCCGCGGATGCTTTGGCCATTGCCATCTGCCACCTTCATACCTCCGCCACGCTCCTGCGCCAGCGGGCTGTGGGAGGATGAAGTGCGCAGCTGACAAACATCCCCTCCGTTTTTTGGCATAATCTCTTCTCCATGGTCTTTGCCGAGTTTTCCCGAATGCGATACCTGCATTGTCTTCTCTTACTGGCCCTGGTTTCGCATATTCCCGCCTGGGCGCAGGAAACCGCGGCCGTGACCTTCACCCTCGATTTCCCTGGCTCTGAGCCTTCCCACTATTCCATTTCGGTTTCCTCCGACGGTCACTCCACCTACGACTCCGATGGCAAACTCAGTCCGGAATCCGAGGGCGATCCGTTCCACCTCGACTTCTGGATTTCCCCCGGAACCAGCCAGCGCATCTTCGACCTGGCCAAGCGGGTAAATTACTTTCAAGGCGAGATCGACTCCAGGAAGAAAGGGTTGGCCTCCATGGGAGTCAAGACGCTGACTTACAAGGACGCTGAGAGAAGTGCGACTGCCACCTACAATTATTCCCCGGTGGTTGCCGTTCAGCAGGTTACGCAACTGTTTCAGAACCTGTCCACAACCTTGGAATTTGGCCGTCGGCTGCAGTATTTCCATCGTTACCAGAAGCTGGCGCTCGACGAGGAGCTCAAAAGCATGGAAGAGATGGCCCACCAGAAGAGCCTGGAAGAACTGCCGGCGGTTGTGCCCATTCTGCGGCAAATCGCGAATGACTCGTCGGTTATCAATCCGGTCCGGGCCCGTGCCCAGAGGATGATTGAGCGTGCTGGATCGGTAAAGCCATGATTCTGCAGTGCCCCTCTTGCCTGCCGCGCCGGATTTGTTGACAACCAAGTGGTTCGAAAGGTGTTCTAATGAAGTAGGGGCAAGTCTTGGGAGGCAGTTATGTCCAACCGAAAATCATGCTTCGGGCTCGCGCTGGCGGCTTTGGCGTGTTGGCTGGGGGTTCCATCTTTCGCCGACTCACAAGCCCGCATTGTGCGGCTGAGCCAGGTAGATGGCGAGGTCCAGATTGACCGCAACACCGGACAGGGCTACGAGAAGGCCTTCATCAATCTGCCGATTACCCAAGGCACCAAACTCCGCTCGGAAAGCAACGCACGGGCAGAAATCGAATTCGAAGACGGAAGCACCCTGCGAATCACGCCTGGGACATTGGTCGGATTCCCCGAGCTGGCACTGCGCGACTCCGGCGCAAGAGTGTCGAGTTTGAACCTTCAGGAAGGAACGGCTTACCTGAATTTCAAAGGCGGCAAAGAGGAAGAGTTCACTCTCGGCTTCGGACGGGAAGAGCTGAGGCTTACCAAGCCGGCCCACTTGCGGATAGAACTGAAAGATACCGAGGCCACCCTCGCAGTATTCAAAGGCGATGTCGAAGTGAATGGCCCTTCGGGCAAGGTTGAGGTTGGGAAAAAGCGCAGCGTCACTTTCGATTTGGCGGGAGCGGACCGCTACACCCTGGCCAACAATCTTGAACCCGATCCTTACGACGATTGGGACAAGCAGCAGGAGAAATATCACCAGCGATACAGCGCGTCCTCGTCGAGCTATTCGCCCTACGCTTATGGCGTAAGTGATCTGAACTACTACGGAAGCTTCTACAACATGCCCGGCTACGGCATGATGTGGCAGCCTTATCTTGTAGGCGCGGGTTGGGACCCGTTCATGAACGGCGCCTGGATGTGGTATCCCGGTTCTGGATATACCTGGGTATCCGCCTACCCGTGGGGCTGGACGCCGTATCGATACGGATCGTGGACATACATCCCCACCTATGGTTGGTTCTGGCAGCCAGGACGTTCCTGGGCGGGATGGAACACAGTTCCGCGAATCACGAATCCACCGCGACAGTTCAGCTTCCCCAGACCCCCAGCCACGCCGGGACAAACCCTGGTCGTGAACCGCGGCACCCCAGCCGGTCCGGTTCGAGTAATCCAAAACAGGTCCGAGATACGCGGCGGTTCCGCAGGCCTGGGAGTTGCGCGAGGCAGCGTGCGCAATCTGGGTAAGATCTCGCAGCAAGTTGAGCGGCCGGCAGCCACCGTTGGCACGGTTCGTGGCCCGATGGCTGGGTCAGCAGCACGCTTTCCGGCTGGAACTTCTCGGGTGTCTTCGCCTCATAGCGGTCCTTCGTCTCGGAGTGCGTCGCCGGTCGGGGGTGGGAGTCCGCGGATGAGTTCTCCGGGGCACTCCGCTCCCAGTTCGCACTCTACGCCTCATAAGTAGCGCGAACCAACCAGGAGTGGAGATTGCAGAATCAGAGTCCCTGGAGAGATCCGGGAGTTCCAAAATTCTGCGAAGCTTGGTAAGCTCGAAACCCGATTGCCCCTTACTCTTTCAGGAGGCCGGAATGTTTAACAGCAGGAATTGGGTTCAGCTCGCTCTTGTCGTAGTCGTGTTTGTCATTTTCAGTCCGCGAAGTTCAGCCCAAACCATTTCGTGTTCTTCCGATGACGGCCATCGGCGTTATTGTCCGGCGGATACCCGGGGTGGGGTCCGGCTGTTAAAGCAACGAAGTGATTCCCCTTGCCGCCAAGGCTACAGCTGGGGCTTCGACCGTGGAGGCATCTGGGTGGATCGGGGCTGCCGGGCCGATTTTGCGGTGGATGCCTACGGGTACAGGCCCGACCCAGGCAGCGTAGATACATTCTCGTGCTCGTCCGACGACGGTAGGCGGCACTATTGCCCGGTAGACTCGCGAGGCCGGGTTCGGTTGGTGAGACAGCGTAGCCAATCTCCTTGCCGGGAGGGGTACAGCTGGGGTTCCGATGGCAGGGGCGTATGGGTGGACCACGGCTGCAGGGCTGATTTCGCAACCGAAGGACGCCGAGGTGGCTGGGATCGGGACCGCGACCGCGGGTCGGATCAGGACCTGGTCGTCTCATGCTCATCGGATGACATGCACCTGAATTACTGCCCGGCGGATACACGGGGCGGAGTGCGGCTCTTGAAGCAACGCAGCGACTCTGCATGTCGGCAGGGCTATAGCTGGGGTTACGACCGTCGAGGGATTTGGGTGGACCACGGCTGCCGGGCCG
>JBGQIG010000156.1:0-7106 GCA_041498365.1 Terriglobia bacterium
CGACAGCCGTTCACGACCGTGGTGAGGTCACCGCACCGTTTTCTTCGCTCCGAAATTTAGCTTTTCGATCAGTTCGTTGATCTCGTCTTCACTACCGCCAATGAAGGTGAACGAAATGGCATAGCCCTTTTCCACTGTTACCAGCGACGTCTGTCGCATGGTGAGTGTGCCTCGCGGCATGCTGAAGTCCCCGCGCACCAGCTTTGTGGCACCAACCGAAATCTCGTGGGACTCCTGTTCCGGCTGGAAGCCCTTGGCAGCGGTGACGGCGGCCAGCGATTCGAGATATTCGGCTGCAGTCTTCATGCCGGCTAAGAGCGGCTCGACCGCGATCACCACGGCGGAATTAACGGTATCGCCGGCGGCCTCCGGTGGCCGTTCGAAGATGGCCAGGAGCAGCCGGGACTTGGAAGCATCGACGGAATCGTCCTGCATCTCCCTGGTGCGATCCACCCAGCCAAAGGGCAGCTTGAAGCTGAAACCCAAAGAGGGATTGTGGTACACGCCGTCGCTAATGACGCCGGGCTCGGGCAGGGACGATTTTGCGTGAGATGGCCTGGAGGAAGAAGAACCTGGCTGATTCTTGTCCTGCGCCCACAAGGCCGCGGCTAGCAGGAGCAACACCACACTAGCCTGGAATCGCGCCATGACTCATGTTACAGGAGGGCGATCGGGTAGCGCCGGCATCCCCTCGACTTCGCGCACAGGGCAACCCTCGCCGGCGGTTCCGAGAGCGTCACGCCGCCTTCCCCAGTACCGGCTGGGTGCAAAAGCCGCAACGCCGCGCGTCAATCGGAATCTCGCTCAAGCATTCGGGGCACTTCTTGGTCGTGGGATCAGCCGGCGCGGGCGACTTGCGGGTCCGTGCGATCAACGCATTGATCGGTGTAACCACGAAGAAATACACCGCCGCCGCGATCAGCAGAAATGAAACCAGCGCGTTGATGAAATCGCCGATCGGAAAGACTGTGCTGCCGACGGTAAAGTTGATCGAAGAGAAATCAGGCTTGCCGACCAAAGCGGCGATGAGCGGGGTGAGAAGGTCTTTGGTGAAGGCAGTCACCACAGACCCGAAAGCCGCGCCGATGACCACGCCAACCGCCAGATCAACCACGTTGCCACGAAGAATGAATTGCTTGAAGCCGCTGAGCATAGGAAGGCCCCTCCTTGGTGATGGCGGCACTTTACGGCGACGAGAGGGAGCGAGTCAAGGACGGAACGAACCGGTAGTGGGTCGGTTCACCCTTTAGACGCTGGTCCAGATCAGTGCTTCTTTTTCGGTTTTGGCATCTGTGTCACGTTACTCGTCTTCGTAGTTCCACTCGGAGGAGCAGGCGGCAACATCGATTGAATCTGCTCCCGCGTCTTACCCTCGGTCTTCTCCAGATAATGCCAAAGCGCGTCCACAATAATGTCGTTTGTTGTCGTTCTCTTGCTCTTCTTGCTTCTGCGTACCTCTCTGATCCAATGGATGGCCGCCCTGTCCTCAGCGGTGAAACAGACCGAAGTGCGCTGAGCATCATCCGGAACGTGTTTTTCTCTTGGACTCATGAGTCAGATTGCTATTTGACCTGCATTTTAGTATTGTTACATCATTACGTTATAGTGCAATAACGTAGTAACGCACTTTAGGGCTACGACCCAGTTGTAGTTGGTCATAAGATTTTGAAGGGATTTAGATGGCGTCGGCGGGCCTTTTCTCGAAAGAGCTCACGGTGTTCGAGGCACACCGTCAAGAGTGGTCGCATTCGCACCTCGGAGCGTACGTTGCGATCCAAGACGGCATCGTTGCGGAAGGATTCTTCGGCAGTTATGCGGAAGCTTTCAAGGCTGGTCTGCAGAAGTTTGGTGTTCGCCGAGCCTTTCTTGTAAAGCAGGTTTGGCTGACCGAACCAGTATATTTTGTGTCATAGCATGGCGCGCGTTGAACTCCGTTGGAATCCTTTCGATCACACGGATCCAGGCCCGTGCATAGACGTCATCATAATGAATTCACATGACGTTATTGAGGCCGGCCGTGCTATTGGCCTCGAATATCCGGAGCCTCGCCCAATGAAGGCACTTCTAGACACAGGTGCCTCTGTCACAGTTATTAGCAAGGTTTTTGCCAATACCTGCAAGCTCTTTCAGACCAGTGAAGGCAGCGAGATAACAGCAATCGGTGCTACACACCGCTGTGGGGAACACGCCGGTGCCATAAGTTTCCCCGGTACTGATTTGCGGCCGTTAGACCCCATTCGGATCGTTTCGGCTGCTTTTGCGAAAGAGCGATCCTACGCAATCCTGATCGGTAGAGACATCCTGCGAAACTGGGTTATCACATTCAATGGGCGATCTAAGCGGGTAACGATTGACGAATGACCGCCGCTGCTACTATCAAGCTGCAAGATTATCGATCTGGTTCTGCTCCTGATTATTCCAGCAAGCCCAACCAAGTCCTCTGTGGCTTTCAAATCGCCAGAACATTCCTGGTGGGCTTTGAGGGTTGCGTGAGTGGCTTCGTATTAGGCACACCTTCTTAGGCGTGCCGTCGTCGGCTCCTGATGACACCGGCTTTAGCGGCAGCCTATCGCCCTTAACATCTGTGAGGAGCTCAGCCGACACACCTGATGAGATATCTGACTCATCGGTTGGGTACGCCTGAAAGGCGTGCCCTGATACCGACCTGGTGAAGTCAACGAGACTGTGAGAACGCCCTCAGATCCGCATGGGCATCACAATATACCGGTACTTGTAGTCCTCGCTGTCTGCCGGGCGCAGCTGGCCGGCGGACTGGGCATCCTTGAACTCGAGTTTTACGTCGCCCGCGCCCACCGCCTTCAGGAAATCCAGAATGTATTGAGCATTGAAGCCGACGGTCAGGGAGTCGCCCTGGTAGCTGGTTTCGATGGTGTCTTCCGATTCGCCGGTTTCGGTCGAGGAGGCCGAAAGCTTGATCTCACCCTTTTCCAGGCGGAGGCGTACGGCACGCGAGCGTTCATCGGCAAACTGGGCGACGCGGGAGATGGCTGCGCTCAGTTCGTCGCTGGGCAGGGTAACGCTCTTGCTGTTGTCCTTGGGCAGGACAGCTTCGTAGTTGGGGAACTGGCCGGTCAGTTGGCGCGAGGTCAGCAGGCGCTGGCCGATGCGGAAGTAGAGTGTAGATTCGTCCTTGGCAAAATCGATGGATTCGGCGTCGGTAGAATCAAGCAAGGATCTGAGTTCGTCCATCGCCTTCTTGGGAATGAGGGTCTTCATCTCACCGGAGACGCCTTCGAATTTTTCTCCGCCGCGTTCGATGTGCGCCAGGCGATGTCCATCGGTCGCCACCATGGTGATGGACTCCGGCTTCAGTACCATCAAAGCGCCGTTCAAGGTGTAGCGCGATTCCTCGCTGGCGATGGCGAAACCTGTCTTGGCAATCATTCCTCGCAGCACCTGGGCTGGAATCTTCACGACTCCTGCCGTAGGAAATACCGGCAGCGTGGGGAAATTCGACCGTGCCATCCCTACCATCTTTGTGTTTGAACGCCCACAGCGAATGCTGATCCAGTGATTTTCCAGCAACTTGATGGTGATATCGGCGTCCGGCAGCAGCTTCACATAGTCGTGCAGTTTGCGGGCGGGGATGGTACAAGAACCTTCTTTCTTGACTTTGGCATTGCAGGCAGTGCGAAGGCTTAAATCGAGATCGGTAGCAGTGAGCGAAAGCTTATCGCCGGAAGCTTCAAACAGATAGTTCGAGAGAATTGGAATCGTGGTCTTGCGCTCCACCACTCCCTGGGTCGCAGTCAGTTCCCGCAAGAGTTCGAATTTACTGACTGTGATCTCCATGGTGGCGGTCCCCGTGACTGCGGCCATAGCTTCTACCGGCATAACCCAAGTCTCCCGTTAGGCGACGCTACTTTGAGTACTTCCCTTATATCAAAATAAAAACCATTAAAACCAGTAGTAACAGTAGGGGCCGCGTAAAAGTGGAAATCCTGGCCAACCCCCCTCCCCGACCGGCTTCCCCACGCAACCCGCCTGTATAAAATTAGTCCCGCATTTGGCGGAGATGAAGGTATCGTTTGGCTGTGCTTAATCATTCCCGCTGGCTCTTGCACAACCTCCACACCTGATTCACAGCCCTTGCCAAGGAAGACCCTGCTGATGAGTGGAAATCCATTCAGACGCCGCGTTTCATCCGCCCAACTGTTCGGTCATCTTATTGATCAGCCTGTTCAAATCCTTGTCAGTCTTCCGTGACCCATCAATCTTGTCGACCGAGTGCAGCACCGTAGTGTGATGCTTGCCACCGAACTGGCGTCCGATCTCCGGTAGCGAGGCCTCGGTCAGATGCTTGGCCAGGTACATCGCAATTTGCCGGGGATAGACGATCGCACGCGAGTTGTTCTTGGCCTTGATCTCGACCAGGCGCAGCCCGAACTGCTCCGCCACAGCCTTCTGGATGGACTCGATGGTGACCTTCCTGGCTTGGGAGTCGATGAAATTCTTGAGCACCTGTTGGGCATAGGGCAGCGTGATCTCGGCGCCGATGAGCGAGGAGTGCGCCACCAGGCGGATAAGCGCGCCCTCAAGTTCGCGAACGTTCGAGCGGATATTCGAAGCGATGTATAGAGCCACATCGGTGGGCAGCGTGACCTTTTCCTGCTCGGCTTTCTTCTGAAGGATTGCCACCTTGGTTTCGAGATCGGGAGGCTGGATATCGGCAATGAGTCCCCACTCAAAACGGCTGCGCAGCCGGTCTTCGATTTCTGCCAACTCTTTCGGAGGCCGGTCGCTGGCGATCACGATCTGCTTCATGGACTCATGGAGGGCGTTAAAGGTATGGAAGAATTCTTCCTGCGTCCGCTCCTTCTGGGCCAGGAACTGGATATCATCCACCAGCAACACGTCCACGCCGCGGAACTTGTCGCGGAAGCTGATCATCTTGTCGTAGCGCAGCGAGTTGATCATCTCGTTGGTGAACTTCTCGCTGGAGACGTAGCAGATGGCAGTCTGGGGTTGCCGGCGCTTGATTTCGTGTCCGATGGCCTGCATCAGGTGGGTCTTGCCCATACCAACGCCGCCGTAGAGGAAAAGCGGGTTGTAGGCTTTCGAAGGACGTTCCGAGACCGCCTGGCAGGCCGCGTGCGCGAACTGGTTGCCGCTGCCGATCACGAATGCGTCAAAGGTGTAGCGCGGATTCAGCTGGGCGGCACTGTCCCAATCGAAGCGCGACTGGGAGGCATGGGTGATGGGGACAGTCTGGGCGGAGAGTCCACCATCGTGTCGCACGGGTGTGGACGCAGGGTCATCTTCGGGAGTGACGAACTTCACTTCCTGGAATTCCAGACCGAGATTATCGAGCGCTTCCTGAATCAGGTCCGCGTATTTGTCACCCACGTGGCGGAATTCCACGGTGGGCACACGCACGAAAAGGACCGAGCCGCTGGAATGGCTGTACCGGGTCGGCTTCAGCCAGGTGTCATAGGAATGCCGGTTGATCTTTTTTTCCAGCGCGTCCAGAACGCGCAACCACGGATTGGGAGAGAGGCTTGGACTTGGAACAGACATAAATAAATTTTCGTGGGGCCGCCGCCAAATCAGCGCCCGGTATCAAATCATTGCCGCAAGAATTCTTTCATTTTTTCCAGCAAAGCAGCCTCGCTCCTGCGAGGCAGTTGGGCTGGTTCAGAAAATTTCAGTAAGCTGGATCAGTCCGGCATACTAGCACAAAATTTTTCCGTATGCGGGAATCTTCTCGGAGACTTTTTCTTTCCTGTACGATTCAGAACCCGATTGAAACATTCTGTCAAGTGTTCAAGTTATAACTGCCGCGCGACTGGTGCAGATGTGGGCGAGACACTCCCTTCGACTTCGCTCCGGGCAGGCTTGTCCGCCACTTTTTGAAGTAGGCGTTAAGGTTTGTGGGGAATGTTGCAGTTGCTGTGCAATTGAGCAGTATGTGGTGAGCGTTGCTGCAAGGTCCAAGTCAATAGCGGCGGACAAGCCTGCCCTGAGCGAAGTCGAAGGGAGTGTCCGCCCCACACGAACAGGTGTTTCTGTCCGTTTGCCCGCCTGCTGCTGCTCATTTATACTTCTCGTTCGCTTTAAAAGAGACTCAGTAGATCAGGAGCAGCGATTTTTCATGCCCAAGCGCACGTTCCAGCCCAACCGTCGTCACCGCTCGAAGACGCACGGATTTCGTACCCGGATGAAGACCAAGGCCGGCCGCGCGGTGATTTCGCGGCGGCGCGCCAAGGGCCGCAAGCGGGTGTCGGTAAAGCCCGGCTTCCGTGAGTAGTGTTTCTCCCTTTTCGGAATTCGCGGAAGTTTCGCAACCTGAGTTGGAGCGAGAATGGTGAGCGCTCTGGCCCCGAATATCAGCACCCATGTGTCCGATTCCAGCCGGCGACGTAAGTTCCCGCGCAGTGTGCGTCTGCTCCGGCACGCGGATTTCGAGCAGGTGTACAAGCAGGGACGGCGGCATTTTGGCGCCCACATGACCGTATTCTTCCTGCAGCGTAAGGAGGCTGGGGGGGCTCGAGTCGGATTCACGGTGAGCAAGGTGCTGGGTGGTGCGGTAGTACGCAATCGCATGAAGCGGCGCTTGCGCGAGGCGGTCCGACTGCACGGCCCGGTTTCGGCTGCCATGGATGTGGTGATCAATCCAAAGAAGGCGCTCCTGACCGCTGATTTTGCCGTCTTGCGGAACGAGGTCGGCCGCGCGTTCGAAGTGATTGAAAAGTCGGTGGGAAAATGATCAGCCAGATCGTCAGAACTTTCGTGCTCGGCTTGCTGCGCGGATACAAGTGGGCGCTCTCGCCTCTCTTCCCTCCAGCCTGCCGGTACGTGCCCACCTGCTCGGAGTACGCCATGGAAGCCGTAGACCGCTACGGCGTTGTTCGCGGCGGCCTCATCACAATAGGGCGCCTACTCCGATGCCATCCCTTCGTCCATGGCGGTTACGATCCGGTGGTGAAAGCCCCGGTCGAGAAGATAAGAGATTCCGGCGTCGCGCCGGGTGCGGTGCCGCCCGCGAGCTGTGCGGTCACTGAGTAGCCAATTTGCCTGAATTCAACAATCCTCAACAAGAACCCGGCATGGAGCGCCGGCTGCTGCTGGTGTTCGCGCTCACGTTC
>JBGQIG010000157.1:0-7040 GCA_041498365.1 Terriglobia bacterium
CTCACTCAAGCGTGCCCCTGGCATGCGGGCGACTGCTGGCAGCAATCTTACAAGAACCAACCCCTCGGCAGTAGTAATAGCTTAGGAAACCGTTGCCCGAAAACCGCCCGTGCGATGTTCCCTGCTTTGTCTTGATACCTTCCGTCCAGTCAGTAGAGGCCTATGCCTGCCCCAGAGCGCGAAAAGCGGACGCCTTTCATGTCGCTGGAAGCGGCGTTGGCGTGAAGGCTTGTGCCGCTTCTATTTAGCTCGCTGGTTCCGGTCGTAACTCGTTCGTACACTCCCTTTCGGTAACCCTTGGTAACCATACGATTCTTGGTAACCCGCCTTACAATGACCCTTGTCCGAAGGACCATTCCTCGTATGATCGGCAGACATGGCCGATCGGATGGCCAACCCGTCGGTAGACTTCTCCAGGAAGATGTTTTCTGACGGGAAGTAGACCGGGAGCTGGAGTCAGCAATCTTATGGCGTTCGGTTTTGGCTTCAACAAACAAAAAGCTCTCAGCGCTGCGGAGAAGTTCGTCCAGCAGGGCAAGCTGCAAAATGCCATTGCTGAGTACGAAAAGGTTCTCAAAGCTGACCCCAAGGAACTCACTGTCTCCAATACCATTGGCGACCTCTACGCCCGTCTCGGTCAGGCCGACAAGGCCGTTGAATCCTTTAAGAGCGTTGGCGACGCCTATGCGGCCCAGGGCTTCACTGTCAAAGCCATCGCCATGTACAAGAAGCTCACCAAGCTGAAACCCACGCTGGAGAGTGTGCTTCGACTCGCCGAACTCTATACCCAGCAGGGTCTGTTTAACGATGCCCGGGCGCAATACTTGCAAGTAGCGGAAGAATTTCTGCGCTCCGGGGAGCTGGAACAGGCGGTCCGGATTTTCCAGAAGACGCTGGAAATGGATCCGGAAAACGTTGCCATGCGTACCCGGCTTGCTGAGGTGTACATCCGGCTCAATAAGAAAACGGAAGCATGGCAGCTCTTCGCCGCCGCGGCCGACAGCCTGCGTGGGCGCGGGCAACTGGGACCCGCCGAAGAAATCCTGAACCGCATGCTCACTTTGGACCCGAGCAACGGTCAAGCTCTACTGCTGCGGGGCCGCAACGCATTCGATTCCGGCGATATGGCCGGAGCCATAAAGAACCTGGAGAAAGTTGCAGATCTGGACAGCCACCCCGACGGATTGCGCGCCCTGATGCAGGCCTACCTGCAAACCGGACGTTTACCCGAAGCCGGAGCCTTGGCGGCCAAGTTATGCACCGTCCACAACGACACCGGCGCGATTACCGGTTACGCCGACGCGCTCTTGGCTGCAGGACAATTCACGGAGGTACTGCAGGTCTACCAGCAATATTGCGATCGTCTGGTGGCCACGGACTCCGGGAAGGTTCTCGAAAGTTTGCATTCCCTGATCGGGCATGTGCGCGAAAGTGCGCCTGCACTGGAGACTCTCCTCGATCTCTCTCAGAAAGCCGGGGACAACACTCACATTACCGAGCTCTACGAATTGCTCGCGCATGCCAGCGTGCAGTCCGGAAATCTTGAAAAAGCTCGTGACTATTACCTGAAGCTTACGCAAGCCGAGCCTCAGAATCAGCTGCACACCCGTAACTATGAGCAGGTGGTAGCCAGACTTGGCGGCGGCCCGTCCGGCTCACGACTCATCACGCCGGAAGAGGGTGCGGTCCTGGTGGAGGAACTCGAAGCCACCGCGCCCTTTATCGACCAGCGTTATGCCGATGACATCGCCCTCTCTGTACGCGCTGCTTTGACCGACGCAGAACTATTCGTTTCTTACAACATGCCGGCCAAGGCATTGGGACCTCTGCTGTCCGCTCTCCCCAAGGCCCCTCGCGATCTGCGCCTGAACCAGCGCCTGGCCGCATTGCACACTCGGGCAGGCCGCTTCAGCGAAGCCGCCGTGTGCTGCCGCAATCTGGAACAGCTTTATCACGATGCCGGGCATCCCGACGAAGCCAGCCGCTATTCCGAACTCGCCGTCAAGTACGAAGAACGCACTTCCGCCACTCCGGCCGCAGCGGTTGCGACGTTTGAACCTACGGTGGTCTCAGAGGCGGCTTTCGATCACGTCACCGCTGATGATTTCACTGACTCTGGCGCCCCCTCAGCGTCCGGACCTTCACCTTCGGGTCTTTTCTTTCACAAAGCCACAGCCTCGACCGTACCGGCATCCAGCGAATTTGAGATTCCTTCTGCACCGCCTGCGCCGGAGAGTGAAATTGACATCTCCGCAGAGTGGGAAGGCGAAGTCTCGGATCAACCGGAAACAGCCTCCTTTTCGCAGGAGGCCGTCGAGGTTCCAGACGCGGAAGCCGTTCATGTGCGGGCCGAGAATATCGCTGAAACCGTCGAAGAGCTTCGCTTCTATCTCGGGCACTCGATGGCGGAACAGGCTCGGGTGGTCTTCTCCAAGCTGGAAAAGCTAAAGCCCGGCGCCGAGCAGCTGTCTGCTCTGTGGCAGGAAATTGAGGCGGCTGACGCGAAGGCCGCGTCAACCGAACCCGAAGCGGTAGACGAAGTATCCGTCGAGGAAACGGATGCTCCGCCAGTGCAGGAGATCGAAAGGCCGCATCCGGCTAAGTCCAAGCCCGCCGCCGGCAGGGAGTTTGTTTCTGATCTGGGCTCCACTTCTGCGAAGGAATTTCCTCCCAGAATGCCTGCTCATACGGTCGCTCCCACCCCCGAGCCCGCCATGCCCGAGTATGCTCAGGCCAGCTCAGAGGCGCAATCCGCAGGCGTATTGGGCGAGTTCGTCTCCGACCTGGAAGCTTCACTGGGTGACGGTTTCTTGCCCCCACCGCCAGCGCCGCAGGCTCCCGAGGCACAACCCCGAAGCGGACGGGAATCGGTTGCAGCGAAGTCCGGACATGCTGCTGCAGCGGCTGCTCCAGCCCCTGCAAAGGACAACGCATCCCCAACTTTCACCTATCAGCCGACCAAAATGCGGCCCCTCGCCCCCGAGGTCTCGCCGGCGGTGCCCAAAGTGGATGCTGCCAGGGTGGACCTGGCAGACATGTTTGGCGAGCTGAAGCACGAACTCGAAGAGGACGCGGCAAACACGCAGGAAGATCCCGAGACCCATTACAACCTCGGCGTTGCCTTCCGCGAAATGGGCCTGCTCGATGAAGCCATCGGCGAATTGCAGAAGGTTTGCCAGGCGGTGGATCGCGGTCACGACTTCCCGCAACTCATGCAGACTTATACCTGGCTGGCCCAGTGCTTCCTCGACAAAGGTGTGCCCGAGGCGGCAATTCGCTGGTACGAACGCGCCCTCAAGCTGCCGGGCATCGACGAGGATACCCGTACGGCCCTGAACTATGAGTTGGCCTCCTCTTATGACGCCGCAGGCAACAAAGCTGTGGCTCTGAGTCATTTCATGGAGGTCTACGGCAATAACATTGACTACCGCGACGTGGCCGAGCGCATCAAAGCCCTGAAGTCGTAGAATGGCAGAATGGGTTTTCTTCTTAGCTTGGGAGCGTGCGCGGGAGAGCACCCGCCGGTCGCATGCAGGAACCATGGGAGCAAGCGGTGACGGCGAATCCCAATTCTCCCATTCACAAGACTCCTCCCGATTCACTAGGGGCTAAGGTGCAGCATGAGGCGCTTCGGGGAACCGGTCTGGAGAACCCGCCCCAGGATGGCGAACCCCTGCGCCCTACAAGTCTTCAGCTCTGGATGCACCGCATCCTGGTACTGCTATTTGTATTTTTCTGCGCGGCGGTGGGGGTCCTTCTGGTTATCCTGCCCTGGAGAGCGGAATGGACAGACAACTACTTCTTGCTCGGTTCTCCCGGACTGCGGACCTTTGTTTCCAACGGTTTTGTTCGCGGCTTGTGCAGCGGCCTGGGTCTGCTCGATATCTGGATCGGTTTTGGGGAGGCAGTTCACTTCCACGACGAAAAGTGGCACTGACGGAAAGACAACCTCATCATGAGTGACAGCAAGCTCAAACCTGCGCCTCTGGCGTATGCAAACGAACCTTTCGTTACCAGTCCGGACGGGCGCAGTTTGCGCATCCTCTCAGAGTATATGGAACCGCTCTCACGCTTCCGGCGCGAGCAGATCCAGGACACGGTCGTGTTCTTTGGCTCGGCACGTTTTCATAGCCACACCGACGCGCACCGGAACCTTACGGAGCTGGAGAAAGGTCTCGGAGTGCACAATCCCATGGAGCGAAAAAAGGCGCTGGCCTCCGTGGACATGGCGCGTTATTACGAAGATGCGCGCCGGCTCGCTTTCCTGCTGACCCAGTGGTCGATCCAGATTCCCGCCCGCAGGCATCGCTTTGTCGTGACCACGGGAGGCGGTCCCGGCATCATGGAAGCCGCCAACCTGGGGGCCCAGGAAGCGGGCGGAAAAACCATTGGTCTCAACATCAATCTGCCGTTCGAACAGAATCCAAACCCTTACATCACGCCTTCGCTTAATTTCGAGTTCCATTATTTCTTCATGCGCAAGTTCTGGTTCGCCTATCTGGCCAAAGCCCTGGTGATCTTTCCCGGCGGCTTCGGCACCCTGGATGAGCTTTTTGAAATCCTCACCCTGGCGCAGACCCAGAAGCTGGCCAAGAAAATCCTGGTGATCATCTACGGCAGCGAGTACTGGAAGCGCGTGATCAACTTCGAAACCATGGTTGACGCAGGCACCATCTCTCCAGCAGATTTGGATCTCTTCCGCCTGGTGGACTCGCCCGAAGAGGGGTTCGAATACCTTCGCGACGGGCTGATTAAATATCATCTCGCCCCTCAGCAAGCCAAGCGAACTGGCGAGGCGGTGCCGGAAATTGCTAAGACCAATCCTTAACCAGTCGTCAGTCTTCAGTCGTGAGGATTGGCCGTGACTGAAGACCGACGACTGAAGACCGACGACTGAATTTTGCTTCTCTACTACATCACCGATCGCTCCCAATTTCCCGGTAACGAAGCGAGTCGCCGTCGACGTTTGCTCGAAAGCATTGCCCAAGCCGTCCGCTGCGGTGTCGACTATATTCAGTTGCGGGAGAAGGATCTTTCCGCGCGTGCACTGGAAATTCTCACCCACGAAGTAGTGGCCATTCTTCATCAACAGAGAACCGGGAACAAAGAACTCAAAACTGGTCTTCTCATAAACTCGCGCACAGACATTGCCCTGGCCTGCGGCGCCCACGGCGTCCATCTGCGCTCCGACGATATTTCTCCCGCTGAAGTACGAAGAATTTGGACTCAATGTGGCGCGGGCGCCCCTTCGGCAAGCTCAGGGCAGGCTCTCGGCCGCGTCATCGTAGACGTCTCCTGCCACACTACAGCCGAAGTTGCCCGCGCCACAGCAGAAGGGGCAGATTTCACCGTGTTTGGTCCGATCTTCGAAAAGAACGGCGCCCTAGGCGCCAAGTCAGCAGGTCTCGATGAATTGCGCAAGGCGTGCCGCGAGAAGATTCAGGTCCTCGCCCTCGGCGGCATTACGGTAGAGAATGCGAGAAGCTGCATCCAGGCGGGCGCAGCCGGGATCGTGGGAATCCGGCTGTTCCAGGAGAATGAAATAAGCAGGCTCGTGCAAACAGTCGTCGGTCGTCAGATCTTCAGTCGTCAGCAACAAACGCCCAGCTGACGACTGAAGATCTGACGGCCGACGACTGTCTTAGCCTTTAATGCTCTTCGCGTCCGCGTCCCAGGTCACCGCGCTCTTGCGGAAGTACGATTGGTTCGCCATGTGGCATGCCAGCGCAGCGTGATGGCCGAACACGGCGTTTTCCACCACGGGCTTTCGCGTGCGCACCGCCTGGAAGAAGGTCCACAGGTGCGGTTTGACCTCATCCCAGGAAACACTGCGATAGCTGACACCTTCCATCGCCGGCTCCTTGCCCGGAGCCGCATCATGCTCCTGATGCCATTTTTTGCGATATTCCTCGCGCATGGCTCGAGGAAAGCCCGAAGAATAGTAGCTGGGCCCGGTATCCACACCCTCTTGCGGAGTATAGGTCAGACTAAATTCGGTCAGTTCCAGGATGCCCTTCGAGCCCTGAAAACGATAGGTTTCCGGGGTCTCGGTTCCCAGACTGAGCCGCATATAAACCGGCACCTCGCCGTATTCGAACAGGGTGCAATGTACGTCCGGCATGTTCCTGCCGTCCTTCCAACGCAGGATGCCTCCCATGGCCATCGCCCGCTTCGGCGGCTCGTTGATGCCCAACACATATTGCATACCGCTCACCAGGTGCACCAGCAGATCGCCCGCCACGCCGGTTCCGTATTCCTTCCAGCAGCGCCAGCGCGCGAAGATCAAGGGATCGAACGGCCGCTTGGGCACAGTTCCCTGCCAGGTATCCCAGTCGAGAGTCTGCGGGGAGAGATCAGTCGGCGGCGGATATTCCCAGGCACCGGTAGGATCGTTGCGGCCGAGCGATCCCTCCACCAGCATCAGGTCGCCGAGCGCTCCCTGTGCTACCAATTCCTTCGCCTTGGCGCAAATCACCGAACTCACACGTTGTGAGCCGACCTGCACGATGCGTCCCGTCTTCTTTGCTGCCGCAGCCATCTCCACTCCCTCGGCTGCAGTGTGGGACATGGGTTTCTCGATGTAGATATCCTTGCCCGCGCTGACTGCATCCACCACCACCTGCTTGTGCCAATGGTCGGGAACGGCAGCGACGACGCAATCAATGTCCTTGTTGTCCAGCAGTTCCTGATAGCGCCGCGTAGTGGGCAGGTCGGGGCGGACAATCTCCTTGGCCAGGGTATGACGGCCGTCATAAAGGTCGCAGGCCGCGACACACTCCACTCCCGGCAACTCGATCGCATTGCCCAGCAGCCCTGACCCCTGCATGCCGATCCCGATCATGCCGAAGCGCACCCGATCGCTGGGCGCGACCGCTTGCGGTAAGGCCCAGAGCGGGTCGGGATCGAGCAAGATGGTTTTCAGGCCGAGCGATGCCCCGGCGGCCGCCGCGCTGATTCCAATAAATTCACGTCGCGAGAAACGATTCCTCTTCATCAAGCCTCCGGCACTGATCGACAAGATTTGATCTGCGAGATTTGAA
>JBGQIG010000158.1:0-6973 GCA_041498365.1 Terriglobia bacterium
CACGGCCACCGCCCTGGCGCTCGATAAAATTACGCAGGCGTCCAGCGTTCCCGTGGTCGGCGTCGTGGAACCGGGCGCCGCGCAGGCTTCCGCTGCCAGCCAGACCCGCAGAGTCGTGGTCATTGGCACCGAGGCTACCATGAGCAGCCATGCTTACTCCAAGGCCCTTCAGGCCCACGGGGTCCAGGCCAGAGAGAAAGCCTGCCCACTCCTGGTGCCGCTGGTAGAAGAAGGCTGGACGGAGCACACGGTCGCCGAACAGGTGGCACGCATTTATCTCGACGAGGCTTTCGCCGACGGCTTCCAGTCCGCCGACGTGCTGGTGCTCGGCTGCACCCACTATCCGCTGCTGAAGCCCCTTCTGCACCGATTGGTTCCAGCCCGGGTGACGATTGTCGATTCTGCCAACTCCACTGCTCGCGTCGTCAGCCAATTGCTCGGGCGTGGGCTGCCCACAATCTCTTCTGAAGCAGAACGCCGCGGAAAGCCTCGCCTCAAATTCTTCGTGACCGATTCAGTAGAGAAATTTCGCCGCCTGGGAGGGCGATTTCTGGGAAGTCCAATCGAAGATGTCCAGCATGTGGAGTTGAAGGAATAGAGCTCCGCGGCAAAATAAAAGCGGCCGCGATAAATCGCGGCCGCTTTCGCAATCCAAACCAGACCTAGTAAAGTCGGAAGCTTACTTCCACGTTAATCTGCACCGCCACCGGCTTACCGTCTTTCATCGCCGGCTCGAACTTCCAAGTCTTGACCGCCTCGATCGCCTTCTCATCCAGCCCCAGGCCGAGGGTGCGTGCGACACGAATATCTCGGGGCCTGCCGTCCGGCCCTACCACCAGCCATAGAACGCAAGTACCCTGGTACTTCGCCTTGCGTGCTTCTTCCGAGTACTCGGGATCGGGCTGGTAGACCACTCGCGGAGCGCTGACTCCACCGCCTACGCGAAACACGCCACCGCCAACGCCGCCACCACGGCCCTCACCGACACCCGGGCCTGTGCCGACACCGACGCCACCACCAGAACCTGAACCAATACCACCACCCGAGCCGGTTCCGTTCGACGGAGGCCCCGAAGGCAGATGCGACATCGGGTCACCAAGGTTCGGCAGGGCAACTGCAGCCAACTTGACCTGTGGCGGAATTACTACCGTAGGCTCGGCCGTCAGCTTGGGGTTCTCATTGCGCACCACCACCATCGGTGGCGTGATCTGCTCCATCGACTGCTTGGGCAATTTGCCTTTGGGCGCCTGGAACTTGTCGCGGTCGCCGCCACCACCGCCGCCTCCCGCCTGCGTTTTGGACGGAGGCAACGGCGGAATGTCGTCGGGAGAAACCAGCGTGACTACATCGTGCGGCTTGGCAATCTGTTCCACCACTCTTCGGCCCAACACAGTGAGGCCGATGATGGCCGACAGCGCCAAGACATGGACGACGGTTGAACCCAGCGCGCCGTTTTTCTTGTAATCGTAAAAACCCCAAATATCCTTGACCGGAATCGGCTTGGAAGTCAGCACCAGGGGAGGTAGTTTCTTGGGAAAGAAAAACTCGTCCAGGTTCTGAAACAGCGATTTCCACAGAGGCTGATCGAGACTCGTCTTTGAAAGCAGAAAATCGAGTTCGGGTTCGGCTTCGGCGCGGGGTTTAAGGTCGAGTGTTGGCATAGTTAACCCGAATCAGCTTTCTGTAACGCTGCATGTGTCATCGCCCTATCTTAAACTTGATGAGCACATTAGCCTCCAAGTTGCTTCCGGGGTCGCGAATAGTTTCCGTCATCTGCAACCGCGCCCTGAACCTCTGCGGCAAGCTCCGATGACGCAGCCCAACTCTTAAGATGCTACGCCCGGACGAAGGATTCCGTAACAAAATTGTACACGCTTTCGCGACCTTTTCGACAGTGCTTTTGCGACTCCCTTTCGGACCGGGACCTTGGTGTACGCCGGCGGTCAATGGACGTTCGTTCTCCCGCTCCCTATAATGAAAAAAATCAACCATTTGGGGAGAAATCAACCGAGTGCCGCTGGACCTGAAATCCACCATCAATCTGCCTAAGACCGACTTTCCCATGAAGGCCAACCTGCCGCAGAACGAGCCCAAGGCGCTGGCCCGCTGGGAGCAGATGCGGATTTACGAGCGCATTCGCGAAGCGCGGCGCGGAGCCCCGAGTTACATTTTGCACGATGGCCCGCCCTACGCCAACGGCCCCATCCATCTGGGCCACGCGCTGAACAAGTGCCTGAAAGATTTCATCGTCAAATCCAAGGCCATGGCCGGATTTGACTCTCCGTACGTCCCGGGGTGGGATTGCCATGGCCTGCCGATCGAAATCAAGGTAGACCAGCAACTCGGCGGCAAGAAACTGCAAATGCAGAAGCTGGAGGTCCGCGAGGCGTGCCGCAAATACGCGGAGAAATTCCTCGATCTTCAGCGCGAGCAGTTCAAACGCATCGGTGTATTCGGGCGTTGGGACCAGCCTTACTCCACCATGACCCCGCAGTACGAGTCGGTGGTGCTCGCGACCTTTTACGACTTCCTCGAGAAGGAGTTCGTCTACAAAGGCCTCCGCTCCGTCTACTGGTGCATTTACGACAAGACCGCCTTGGCCGAGGCTGAGGTCGAATACGAAAACCATACCAGCCCGACGGTGTGGGTAAAGTACGCGCTGGCCGAGGATCCTGCCAGACTGGATCCTGCACTCGCTGGAAAGAAAGTTTTCACGGTGATCTGGACCACGACTCCGTGGACGCTTCCCGCGTCCATGGCTGTGGCTTTTCATCCCGACCAGGAGTATGTCGCTCTCGAGTCCGGGGGCGAGGTCTACATCGTCGCTGAGAAGCTGGCCAGCGAGTTCGCCAGCCAAGTGGGTTTGACCTCTGTGCGTACGCTCGCCCGCTTTCCCGGCAGGAAGCTGGAGTACGCAAAATTCGCCCACCCTTTCCTGGATCGAGCGATTCTGGGCGTCCTCGCCGACTACGTCACCATGGACCAGGGCACCGGCGTGGTGCACACGGCGCCGTCCCACGGCGCAGACGACTTCGCCACCGGCGTGAAATATAAGCTCGACCTGACCACCAACGTAGACGCGGCCGGCATCATGCGGAATGGCTTGCCCGAATACGAAGGCAGGAAGGTCTTCGACGCCAACGGGCCCATCGTTGAGCTGCTCAAAAATCGCGGCGTGCTAATGCATTCCGAAAAACTTGAGCACTCCTACCCGCATTGTTGGCGGTGCCACAACCCGATCATCTTTCGCGCCACCGAGCAATGGTTCATTTCGATGGAAACGCCCCTGCAGGGTGGAACCTTGCGCAGCCGTACGTTGGATGAAATCAAGAAAGTGAAATGGGATCCGGCATGGGGCGAAGAGCGGATATCGAACATGATCGCCACCCGCCCCGACTGGTGCGTTTCCCGCCAGCGCATCTGGGGTGTGCCCATCGCCGTGTTCCTGTGCAAAGGCTGCGGCAAGCCACTGAATGATCCCAGCCTCAACCGCAAAGTTGTCGAGTTGTTCGCGCGCGCGGGCGCCGACGCCTGGTACACGCCTGAGGCCGACGCCCTGGTTTCCGCCGGCACAAAATGCGCGCAGTGTGGAGCCACGATGTTTTCCAAAGAAACTGACATTCTCGACGTCTGGTTCGAATCCGGCTGCAGCCACGCCGCCGTGCTCGGGCACGAGCCCGGCCTGCCCTGGCCCGCCGATCTTTATCTCGAAGGCGGAGACCAGCACCGCGGATGGTTCCATTCCTCCCTGCTCTGCGCCGTGGGCACGCGCAACCTGGCTCCCTACCGAATGGTGGCCACCAACGGCTGGACCCTCGACGAACAGGGGCGCGCTTTGTCAAAATCCCGCGGCAACGATGTGGATCCCGTGGACATCGCCAATCGTCTGGGCGGTGAGATCGTGCGCCTGTGGGTTGCCTCGGTGGATTTTCGCGAAGACGTTGTCGGCTCCGAGCAGCTGATGCAGCGTGTGGCTGAAAGCTACCGCAAGATCCGCAATAGCCTGTTTCGCTACGTGCTGAGCAATCTCTACGATTTTGACCCGCAGCGGAACGTTGTCCCTTTCGATGACATGGATATTCTCGACCAGTACATGCTGCGCCAGACCGTGGCCATGGCCGCAGACGTGACCCGCTGGTATGACGAGTTTGCTTTCCACAAAATCTACCACCGCATAAACGACTTCTGCGTAGTGGAGTTGAGCGCCTTCTACTTCGACGTTCTCAAGGACCGTTTGTACACGTCCGCACCGAATTCACGCGGCCGCCGTGCGGCGCAGACTGCGATTTGGCGCATTGGCGAAGCCCTGGTGCGCCTGCTTGCACCTATCACCAGCTTCACCTGCGACGAAGTGTGGCAATATCTGCCGGCATTGCCCGATCGTCCGCCCAGCGTGCATCTCACAAACTTTCCTGGTGCATCTGACATTCTGGGCAACTCCGCGCCCGTGGACGATCCCAAGCAGCGCGAGGACTGGAATACGCTATTGGCGGTCCGTGCAGAAGTGCTGAAGGCGCTTGAAGAGGCGCGTCAAAGCAAGTTGATCGGCGGTGCCAACCTGGAAGCGCAGGTCGCCATCACATCCGCCGAGCCGGTGTTCTCCGTCCTGGCGCGTTACAGGGACCGGTTGCGCTATCTGTTCATCGTGTCGGCAGTCACGCTGACACAGGGCACATCAGGAAACGGCACCGGCGGGGTCAGCGTCCAGGTGAGCAAGGCCGAGGGCAAGAAGTGCGAGCGCTGCTGGAATTACTCGATCCATGTGGGCGACGACGCAGCCTATCCCACCGTGTGTGAACGCTGTAGTGCGGTGCTAACGGAGATAGGCGGGTAAGCTTTGCGAGCGGCGGGCATCCGGCCGCCGGGTTCGCGGAGAAATGCCGCAGACGCGGGGAAAGGCGTGCTCTGGGTTCTCTGCCGGGCCTCAGCGCTCTCTGCGATTCAAAGTTTAAATACACCCGAATGACGACTCAGACCATGCGCAGCTTCCACTTTCTCATTGCCCTGTTGGTCCTGCTACTCGACCGCGTGGCGAAGTGGATCGTTGCCAGGAACATCGCCTTGCACGATTCGATCCAGGTGATCCCGGGATTTTTTCGCCTGACCCACGTGCAGAATCGCGGCGCTGCCTTCGGGCTTTTCGCCGACTCGCCTTCCGCATGGAAGATTGCCGTGCTGGTCCTGTTCTCCATTGTGGCGCTGGCCATTGTCTCCGTTCTTCTCTGGCGAAACAGTCATTCGATGCGAACTACAGGAATTGGTTTAGCTCTGATTCTTGGGGGTGCGGTGGGCAATCTATGGGATCGCCTGGTCAGTGGCCGGGTAGTCGATTTTCTGCTGTTCTACGTCGGTCAGTATCAGTGGCCTGCTTTCAACGTGGCCGACAGTGCGATTGTCGTCGGCGCCGGGCTGCTGGTGGTCGAAATTCTTTTCACCAAGTCCCCGGCGCCGGAAAAAACTTAACCGCAAAGATCACTAGGAAGTTCTCCGCGTCCCTAGCGCTCTTTGCGGTTTACGTTTTTGGGACTGAAGCTAGGCCGACTTCCTCTCCGCCATTTGAGCGTAGAAGCCCTTTGCCCGTTCTTCGATTTCCTCTCCCGTCAGGTCTTCCTTGTGTGTGGCCACACCCCAGGCATGCCCGAAGGGATCCACGAACGTCCCGTAGCGGTCACCCCAAAACATGTCCGCGACCGGCATGGCGGCTCTGGCACCAGAATCGATTGCGCGTTGGAATGTGGTGTCCACGTCCTCGACGTACAAGTTCAGGGTGCCCGTGCACCCGCCTAGGGTTTGTGGGGCCTTGGAGACGCCCATGTTGGGGAACTCGTCGGAAACGAAAATGATGGAATCGCCAATTTTCAATTCGGAATGGGAGATCTTGCCGTCCGGAGACGGCATCCGCATGAGTTCCTCGGCGCCCAGGGCCTTCTTGTAGAATTCAATCGCGGCGGTTGCATTGCGGACTACCAGACTCGGAGTTATGGAGTGAAACCCGTGTGGGATTGCTTGTGAAGAGGCTGTCATGAAAATTGTCTCCTTCCTGTTGCGGCCGTTGGCCGGGTAGAAATTCAATCCTCAGTAAAGTCGATCTACATCGCAGAGACCGACATCTTATCCTCGCCCGGCCTTGAGGAATAAGAAAAGATTGTAAAAAAACGTAACAGGAAGGAAGTCACGAGTGAGCCCCTGGATTGGGGCCTACGGCGCCCCGTACAACTGCCGATACACGTTGGCGTTCCTGAGAATAGCCTGAACGTATTCCCGGGTTTCGGTGAATGGAATGGACTCGACAAACTCCTGCGGGTCACGATATTTCCCCTGTTCCTGCCAATCGTCGACCCGGTTCGAACCGGCGTTGTACGCAGCCAGCGCGTACTCGAACGCGCCAAACTTGTCGACCATCTCGCGGAAGTAGCGGGTTCCCAACTGCAGATTCACTTCGGGGGTAAACAATTGCGCCGTGGAAAAGTGCCTCAGCTTCACTTGCTTCGCGACCGCACTGCCGACCTTGGGAAGCAACTGCATCAGCCCAACTGCATTGGCTCGAGATACCGCGCTGGGATTGAACTCTGACTCCTGCCGGATCAGGGAGGCGACCAGATATGGATCCAGAGCATTTTGCGACGAGAACTTCTTCAGATCGGGCCAGAACGGCTTGGGAAACAGGGCCTCCCAGTAAGCACGTGGCAAGACGGGCAAGTCCACCGCGAAATAGTTAGGTACGGCGCGTTTGAATGTCTGAATCGCGCCGTCATAACGCCCCGCGTCCTGATAGAGCCGCGCAGTCTCCGCCGTCACCCAGTTCCCTTTGTCTTCATTACCAGCGGCCTGCAGTTCGCGCACCGCGAAATCCACCAGCGCGCCGTTCTCCAGCAGCTGTGCCTTCTGATAGCGCAGGTTGTCGACCGGCGGCTCACTCACCAAGATGTTGATCCCCGCGCTAATCGGAGGAACCCGGTCCAGCAGGGCGTAG
>JBGQIG010000159.1:0-6936 GCA_041498365.1 Terriglobia bacterium
AGGGGCCGTAGTTACGCAGCCTCCGCAACCGCGGTCGTAGTTCTCACCGCCATCTACCATGAAGACATTGTGGGCGGTGCGCTGGCCATTGAAGCTGACGCTCGTATCACCACCCACGGGGACATCCTTATAATTGGTGATATCGTTCGATGCTCCGGGAGCCAATGCAGCAAGTTGGAACAGGCTCGTGCCGTTGACGGCGAGGTCCGATATCTGCTGGCCGGTGATCAGGTTGCTAACTTCCGCGGTATCTGTCTGTACGGCAAGCGCACCGGCTTCTACGGTTACCAGTTCGGTCGCCTGGCCGACCTGCATCTGGAAGTCCACGCGGTCGCGGTCGCCCACATTCAGCACCAAGCCCGTCCTCTCGGCAGGCCTGAACCCTGACACTGTGACCTTTACGGTGTAACGGCCGATGTGAAGATTAGGCACCACATACTGGCCGTCTGCACTCGTGGTAGCCTTCGTGGTGAGACCCGTCTCTATGTTAGTGAGAGTTACCGAAACATTCGGTAGAGCGGCGCCGGTTTGATCGGTCACCGTTCCGACAACAGTTGCTTCCTGGGCAAAGACCTGCAGGGACATAGCCAAGACCAGCCCGGAAAGAACCAGTAGCCACCGCATACGACGGTTGCACGACGAGGTACACTCGGCGAACGAGGACGAGAATTTCACAGCGCGCCTCCTTTGAAGGTTTCCTCCCTGCGGGAGGACTAAATCAAAAAGATCACTCAAAATCAGTCAGCCAACTGCGGCTGGGATTCATTTCGTGGGACACTAGTCATATCGGTCCCTCCGGCCAAATGACTTCCCACAAGTGGCTAGGAGTCTGAGCAAAGTCTACGTACCTTCGCTGCGCTAACAAGACATCCGGCGCATGTAGACGAAAGAAACGCATAGTCTCAACTCCTTCGCGGTTACCGTTAGGATCCAGACCTTGCCAACCGGGTTCCGGTAACGTTAACGATGCAAGACAGCTTGTACCTGTATTCGTAGAAGACTGTCAAGAAAATTTTTGAGTCGAGAGCATCACTTCCTGAATCGTCACAGGCACCGGGCCGACCACAAGGGGCTTCCCGCCAGTCCCAACGGGGGTGGACAGGTTGGTTCATCGGCATCCAGAAATAGCCAAACAATGGAGTTAGGCAGGCCGGTGACACGGCCGAGTACACCTACAGAGCGGCGCGCCCCAGGAGCACCGAGTCGTCGAAGCTGAAGTCCGGAATTCTCATTTCCCGAAACAGAGTCAAGTTGGTTGACATCACTACGCCTGGGCTCAAATGAACGGTAGGAGGGAAAGGAATCTTGTTGGTGAGGTGATCAGCCATAAGCCGCACAGCTGTCTGACCCTGGCGATGTGGTTGCTGATAGATCGAGGCCGTTATTGTGCCTTTGTGAAAATACGGAGCCATATCCGCGAACAGATCGGTAGTGATTAGTTTCACCTTTCCCGCCAGTCCGTGGGCCCCCAGCGCACGGCAGACCGGAAGACAGTTGACCGTGTTCACATAAAGTCCAGCCAGCGCCGGAACCCGGCCGAGAAGGTCAAACGTCTTTTGAAAGCTCTCGTCCTCGTCTTCGTGCCCTTCAATGACCGTTACGATCGTTCCTCCCGGGCAATGCCGTGGAAAGGCCTCGGAGAAGCCATCCGTCTTCCTGCGATGATCTTCCGCACTCAGCATGCCCGCAATGACGGCCACTTTCGAACCCGGAGGAACAAACTTTCCCATTAACTCGCCGGCCAGACATCCATTCAGCCGCGGTTCCACACAGATTACGGTTGACCTCCGGCTTTCGGGAGAATCGGTGGATACGCAAACTACGTGGATACCTTTTTCTTCCGCGCTGTCGATAAGAGGCTTGAGACCCTCCGGATCTCCCGCCGTAAGGATGATTCCCTGAACGCCGCTCTCCACCAACTCTTCGAAAGCTTCGGTGTCCCCTACGCCAAGGCTGGGCACCGGGCGGTTCAGCAATTCGACACCCAACTGTGCGACTCGACGAGCTTCGTCCAGCACACCGCTCCAGAGCTGATCGTAGAAGAATCGGATCTCGCGGGGTATGCAAACACCGATGCGGACACCGCTCTTCGAAACCGACAGAGCGCGCGCCGCTAGGTTCGGCGTGTAACCGATTTGCCTTGCGATTTGCAGAATGCGATGCCGGGTTGATTCTTTGATTCCGTTGCGTCCGTGCAGGGCGCGATCAACCGTCCCGATCGAGACATTGGCCAGCTCAGCAATCCGGTGAATCCCACGTCTCTCGCTTTTCATCTCCTGGGCTCCCCCGCAACAACTCCAACCGCCCCACTAAGCATACGCCCTGCCGTCCAAGTTGAGCGGCGGGGGCAGGTTTCCGTGTACGTTGACGATGCTATACTCAGGCGCTTTTGAATTACACCTGAAAGGCCGTCAAGGAGCAAACTTTCATGTTCCACAACCTTCGCGTTCTCCTGTTAGACGTTCTCGCGGTGCCATTCTTTTTTTGTGCGTTTCGTTGGCGCAGAGCGGGCAAGGTCCGCCGTTTTCCGCTACCTGGATCCTTCACAACCTGATGTTTGGGGACGGACGGACCTGGTTTTATTTCGTGTTCGGCTTGGGCAAATTAACTTTCAGGTCTGGCCCGGCGCCTGATTTTGGATTGAAGAAGCCCTGGGCAGAACCCTGCAGGTCCCGTCCCCTCCGGCGTGCAGGAATTCCCAATGATCATGCGGCAAAACGTAACCGCCGGCAAAACTCCGGTGGGAACCGAGGTCCAGGCGAAGCTGGTAGTAGGCACTCTGGGCGATGGCACGGTATTTCCGAAGAACGCAATCTTTTCTGGAAAAGTAATCGAGTGCGTGGCGAGACCTCGACCGAACCGTCCCGGCTGGCGATTCGCATGGATTCCGTGCAGTGGAAGGATGGATCCGCCGTCGTGAAGATTTACCTGACTGCCTGGTATTATCCCACGACCGTGGCCACGGGGCAGGATCTCCAAATACGGGCCGCAGCAGTCTTAGGTCAAGACCTGGAACGGAGAGGCGCATATCCCGATCCAAATTCACCAGTGGTGAAGCCATTTCCGGGCGGTGACTCGAGCAAGTCCTCTGACGGCGTGCCGAACACCACTGCTGCCGTCACCTTGCACCGCCGCTTCCCGATGAAAATGTGATGCCCTGACGCAACGATGACGGCACTGTGGTGATTGGTTCCACTCGCTCCGACATCAAACTCGATAAGTTGACCACCTATGTCTTTGCCGCGGACGAATTGCTGCCGACAAAATGGATTTTGTTCGCCCACTACGGCGCGCAAGACACGTCTTCACAACTCCCGGCCTGGGGAATTTGTTGACCGCAGGATTTACCCTGTGCTACAAGCAACCGACAGACCGTAAGCGTTTACGGACATCTTCTGAAATGCGTGCGCTCGCCGGGGCCTCTTTGATCGTGCGGGTTGCGAGGAGATATTGCAATGGACGCAGCGCGTACTCGAACCATCCTCGGAGTGGTTGTTGTTCTTCTGCTCATTCTCGTTCCTTCCATCGCGCAGACAACTGGCGGGGCGGTTTATCTGGATCCTTCGCAGGCCATCGATGTGCGCGTCAGTGATCTGGTTGGAAGAATGACACTCGAGGAGAAAGCTTCGCAATTGGTGAACCAGGCGCGAGCCATCCCCAGGCTACAGGTCCCTGCCTACAACTGGTGGAGTGAGGCCCTGCATGGGGTCGCCAGAGCTGGGACTGCCACGGTTTTTCCGGAGCCGGTTGGTCTGGCGGCCACGTTTGACGTTCCGTTGATCCATGACATGGCGATCGTCATCGGGACCGAAGCCCGAGCCAAACATAACCAGGCCGTCAGAGCTGGGCGACGCGACATCATGGAAGGTCTGGACTTCTGGTCGCCGAACATCAATATCTTCCGTGATCCGCGTTGGGGCCGGGGTCAGGAGACCTACGGCGAGGATCCGTTTCTCACCGGACGAATGGGAGTGGCATTCGTCACGGGATTACAGGGCGATGATCCGAAGTATTTCCGAGTCATCTCCACACCCAAGCATTTTGCCGTGCACAGCGGTCCGGAATCCACGCGGCACACCGTTGATGTGAAGGTATCCCGGCACGACATGGAAGACACCTACTTGCCCGCATTCCGCGCCGCGGTGGTAGAGGGTAAAGCGGAGTCGGTGATGTGCGCTTACAACCGCGTCAATGGCGAACCCGCATGCGCGAATACTTTCCTGCTGCAAGACCAATTGCGCGGCGCGTGGAAGTTTAACGGCTACGTGGTATCAGACTGTGACGCGATCGTTGACATCTACGAAGGACACCACTTCACGAAGAGCCCGGCAGAGGCTGCCGCAGCCTCCCTGAAGAAGGGCATGGACAACGAGTGTGCTGACTTCTTCACCGAGACCAAGGACAACTCCGACTACGTGAAGTACCTGGACGCCGTGAAGCAAGGACTGCTCGGCGAAAAGGATCTTGCTATCGCGGTGAAGCGGCTCTTTACCGCACGCATGCGACTGGGAATGTTCGATTCTCCGGACAGAGTGCCGTACGCCCAGACTCCTGATTCAGAGATCGACAGTGCAGCTCACCGGGAACTCGCGCTCAAGGCAGCGCGTGAATCCATGGTGTTATTGAAGAACGACGGCGTGCTTCCGTTCGCGCCGAATGTGAAAAACATTTTGGTGGTGGGACCGCTCGCCGAATCTGTCGAGGTGCTCCACGGCAACTATAGCGGCACGGCTTCGCACGCCACCACTGCGCTTGAGGGAATCCGCAAACAGTTTGCCACGGCTCAGGTGTCGTACGTGCCGGGAACGAATTTCCTGCGGCCTGAAACAGTAGTTCCCACCTCGGCGCTCTCGACGAGCGATGGAAAGCCCGGGTTGCAGGGCGAATATTTTTCCGGCGAATTCACTGGGACGCCGCAGACCGTGCGCGTTGACCCGTTTGTCGATCTTCAGCTCTTCCAACCGGATGCGCACGCGCTTACTCCGCCCGCCGGTTTGAAAGACTTTTCGGTGCGCTGGGCAGGATTTCTGACTCCGGCTGAATCGGGCAGGTACCGCATCGGACTGCTCGGCTCGATGCACCGTTTATGGCTGGACGAAAAATTGATCGTGGACGACGCTAAACTCCACGATGCCACATCCGACACCACGGTCGTCGAGCTCACAAAGGGACACCGCTACGCCCTAAGGATCGAGTACATGAGAGGCGCCTTTGGCACGAAGCTGGTGTGGCTGCCCGTGAGCGTTGATCCGATCATCGAAGCTGCCGCGGCAGCGCGCCTGGCGGATGCGGTGGTCGCGGTGGTTGGAATCACGTCCAAGCTCGAGGGCGAAGAAATGAAAGTTGATCTGCCTGGATTCCAGGGCGGTGATCGCACCAACCTCAACCTCCCGGAAGAAGAGCAGTCGCTTCTCGGAGCTTTGAGAGGAGCGGGTAAGCCGCTGGTGGTGGTGCTCATGAACGGCAGTGCGCTGGCGGTAAATTGGGCGCAGGAACATGCCAATGCGATTCTCGAAGCCTGGTACTCGGGAGAAGAAGGCGGAACGGCGATCGCCCAGACCCTGGCTGGCGTCAACAATCCTGCGGGACGGTTGCCCGTCACCTTCTACAAAGGCGTGGAGCAGTTGCCGCCATTTGACGATTATGCAATGAAGAACCGTACCTACCGCTACTTTGCGGGAGAGCCGCTCTATCCCTTCGGCTACGGTCTGACCTACTCCAAGTTCGAATACGGCAATCTTAGATTGTCGAGCAGCGGCCTGCCGGCTGGCGATCCACTCACAGTCGACGTGGAAGTGAAGAACACGAGCCCACGAGTTGGCGATGAAGTCGTGCAACTGTATCTGAGTTTTCCTAAATTACCGGGTGCGCCACTGCATGCGCTTCGCGGGTTTACCCGCGTTCGACTGGAGGCTGGCGAACTGCGGCACGTGCAGCTGACACTGCAGCCGCGCGACTTGAGTTATGTAAACGAGTCGGGCGTTCGACTGGTCACAGCGGGTGACTACGTCATCAGCGTCGGCGGAGGACAACCGGAGACCGCAGCGGCGCAGGTTGAGACCCGGCTTTCCATTCGCGGCGAGCAACAATTGCCGGAGTAGAATGAAAGCGCCTCGTGCCTGCCGTCTCCGACATGAAGATGTGGAAGTCCTCCGGCTCACTGGCCGTACTCTTCGTGTTCGTGCTGAACGCCGACCTGCCCCTGCGTTCCCAGGCACCCGCGACTGAAACTCCGCCGAAGCGCTCCGCAGCTGCGACCACGGCCGCCGGAGACAGCCCCATCCGCTTTGTCTTTCAGCCGATTGATTTCAGGCTGGACAGTTCCGAGACGCCGGAGCGGCACGCCCCGGAAACGATGGCCGGCGGCGTGGCCATCTTCGACTTCAACAATGACGGCAAGCTCGACATCTTCTTCGCCAATGGCGCGGACATCAAAACCCTTCATAAGACTTCCGCGAAATACTACAACCGTCTCTTCGAGAACGATGGCCAGGGACGCTTCGCCGACGTGACGGAAAAAGCCGGGCTATTCGGGACGGGCTACGACACCGGCGTGGCCATTGGCGACTACGACAACGATGGATACGAGGACATTTTTGTCGCCGGCGTGTATCGCAACACGCTCTACCACAACAATGGGAATGGGACCTTCACAGATGTCACCGCCAAAGCCGGCCTGAACAAACCCGATCCGGAGTTCGAAGGGCTTTGGTCCGTCGCCGGGGCCTGGGTTGACGTGAATAACGATGGGTTGCTCGATCTCGTAGTGATCAATTACCTGAAATGGGATTTCGCACACGAGCCTGACTGCGAAGTGGGCGGACATCGCGACTACTGCCATCCCAAGATGTACCCGCCAACTCCCAATCAATTGTTTCTCAACAATGGCGACGGGACCTTTCGCGATGTCTCCGCCGAATCGGGCTTTCGCGCGCA
>JBGQIG010000160.1:0-6921 GCA_041498365.1 Terriglobia bacterium
ATCGGCGGCTCGGTTTCAGGGAGATCGAAGCTTATCGCCCCAACCCGATTGCAGGGGCGCTCTATATGGAACTGGAGTTGTAAGAACGAGGGCGGGACGCCGGCGCTACGAGGAAACCACCATGAAATTTGTTTTGTTGATTCCTTTGCTTGCGTTGTCGATTTCCAGCTTCGCTGCCACCGGAAAAACTGTTTCCTACAAGAGTGGCGATGAAAGCGTGCAGGGGATGCTCTACTCTCCCGAGGGGAAAGGTCCGTTTCCCGCGCTGGTGGTCATCCACGAATGGTGGGGACTGAATGACTGGGTAAAAGAACAGGCCGCCAAACTGGCCGACGAGGGCTATGTAACCTTGGCGGTTGATCTGTATCGGGGCAAGGTCGCAACTACGCCGGATGAGGCCCACGAAATCATGCGTGGCGTTCCGGAAGACCGCGCCGCGCGCGATCTGCACGCCGCAGTTGAGTTTCTGAAAGTGCAGCCGAATGTGAGAAAGGACCGGATCGGTTCCATCGGCTGGTGCATGGGCGGCGGATACTCTCTCAACGTGGCGTTGCACGAGCCAACTCTGACTGCGGCCGTCATTAACTACGGCCACCTGGCCACTGACGCAGACTCTCTGAAGAAGATCAACGCCTCGATACTGGGTATTTTCGGCGGCCAGGACCGCGGCATCCCCGTGGACGACGTGAAGAAATTCGAGCAAACCCTGAAGCAACAGGGGGGAAAAGTCGAAATTGTGATCTATCCCGAAGCTGGGCACGCCTTTGAGAATCCCAACAACAAGGCGGGATATCGCGCGGATGACGCCGCTGACGCCTGGAAGCACACAACCAGTTTCCTCGCCGGCACCCTGAAAAAGTGATCGCTTCAAGCTTGAAAAGTGATGAAACTCCGACGATTATTCATTTACGATTGTAGCTGCGCGTCCACGGGGCGATAATCGCCTGCGTACCCCATCACCAGTTGTGGTGCAACGAAATTCCTCTTGCCAGAAGGTACTACTCTGGTTACTATGCACGTCATCCTTGGGGGTCTGCTTTGGTTGCTTTCTCTATGAACATCGGCGAGACCATCCGCAACTACCGGCTGCAAAAAGGCATGTCCCAGGGCGACATCGAGAAGCGTACCGGCCTACTGCGCTGCTACCTCTCGCGCGTGGAAAACGGGCACACCATTCCCTCGCTGGACACGCTGGCCAAAATCGCCGGCGCTATGGAAATCGCGCTTTCGCAGTTTTTCTCCGAGTCCGGACACAGCAACGGCTCCAAGAATCTGCCGCAACTGTCGGACGATGAGGTCCGCTTCCTGAGCCAGATCCGCCGCTACGCGGTCAGCCTCAACGACAGCGACCGCAAGCTGGTGCTGGCCATGGTCAAGAAGATGGCGGCGAAGTAAGCTATCAGCTGTCAGCTTTCAGCTAAATCCTTTCGATTCAGGACCTCTTACTCTACCTTCTGCGGAAGCAGCGAGCCCGTATCCCTTAGGTTCGTGCTGAGAGCTGACGGCTGATAGCTGACAGCTGCCTTTGGGTACTTTCGTTCCATCCCTCTCGTGGCCAACGGGAATCTCGTCCCCGGGGCCTGCCAACCCCTAGACTGTCGGCTGGAGATCCCGGGTGACTATTGACGAAGAACTGGGCGTGCTCGACGGGCATCTGCGCCGGCTGAAGATTGAGTACGAGATTTTTTTCAGCAATCCGGCCAAGCGCCCCCCTACCGATATTGAGTGGAAAGTTCTGTCTCTGCTGCGCAAATTCAGCGACGGCAACCGCATGAGCTTTTCGCAGCGTTTTCGCTACAACGAGATGGCGCAACGCTACGCCATTTACAGCGATCTGTGGCGCAAGAAAAGCCGCATTCGCGAAGAAGGCTACCGCCGCCCGCAAGATGCGCTTCTGTCGGTGCAAGGCGTGCGCCCCGAGGAGCATGAACCGGAACACAAGGTCTACGGGGTAGGTCATGCCGCGAGTCCGGGAGCCGCGGCCGCCGCTTCCCCCGCCGAAGCAAGGCCTTTCAGCATGCAGTGCACCGATGCGCGCGCTGAACGCGATCAGGTGCAAAAGCTTTACCAGGCGCTCACCGACGCCAAGAAAAGGTCCGGTGAGGCCGTCTCCGGCAACCTCGACAGCTTTGCCTCTTTCGTACAGAAGAAGACCGAACAAATCCGCAAGCAGTACGGCTGCGAGGCCGTCGAATACACCGTCGAGATGCAGGGCGGTCACGTAAAGCTGAAGGCCAAGGCGAAGGTCTAATCGCTGAGTGTAGGCGCGAGCGTCGCTCGTGCTGCAGCGCCACGAACGGTTCCGCACGAGCGTGGACGCTCGCGCCTACATTGAATCCAAACCGCCGACTTGCTGATAGAATTCCCCCTGCCTTCCCAGGCACATTTCCACCCAATTCGAGGTCTGCCATGTCCGCGACCCAGACGAAAATCCAGCGTGCCATCCTCAGCGTGACCGACAAAACGGGATTGGTGGAGTTCGCTCGTAAGCTCGCTGGCATGGGCGTGGATCTCATTTCAACGGGCGGCACGGCCAAGCTGCTGCGCGACTCCGGGGTTAACGTGAAGGACATTTCCGAGCTCACCGGTTTCCCCGAGATGCTCGATGGCCGGGTGAAAACGCTGCATCCTAAGGTTCACGGTGGCATTCTGCATCGGCGCGAGAATGAGGCGCACCGCACCGCGGTGGCTGAGCACGGAATTCAGCCCATCGACATGGTGGTGGTGAACCTGTACGCGTTTGAGAAGACAGCGGCCAAGCCGGGGGTGCATTTCGAAGAGTTGATCGAGAACATCGATATTGGCGGACCCTCCATGATCCGCTCTGCGGCCAAGAATTTTCAGGATGTCGCGGTCGTAACCTCGCCCGCCGACTACAGCGCGATAACGGAGGAGATGGCCAGGTCGGGCGGCGAACTTTCCGCGACTACCAGGTGGCGCCTGGCGCAAAAAGCCTTCGCCACCACGGCCGCTTACGATTCGGCCATCGCATCCACGCTTGAGCGGGTCAGCGCCAACGGGCGCTTCGAGTTCCATTCTGACGAGGGCTTCCCGCACAACCTGCGGCTTTCGTTCAGCAAGATCATGGATCTGCGCTACGGCGAGAATCCGCACCAGAGGGCTGCCATGTACACCGACGGCTCGGGAAGCGGCGTCGCCAATGGCCGCCAAATTCACGGCAAAGAGCTTTCCTATAACAACATCGTGGATTTGCAAGCGGCCTGGGACGTGGCCCAGGAATTCGATCAGACCGTCTGCGTCATCATCAAACACACCAATCCTTGCGGCACCGCAACCGGCAAGACTCTGGTGGAAGCCTACAAAAAAGCCCTGGAATGCGATCCAGTGTCGGCTTTCGGGGGCGTGATCGGGGTGAATCGCACCGTAGATGGCGACGCCGCGGAAGAAATGGCCAGACTTTTTCTCGAGGTCATTGCCGCACCCGCATTCGACGACGACGCCAAGGCCAGGTTTGCAGCCAAGAAGAACCTGCGCCTGGTCGAGATCCAAAACGCTCCGCAGAGGTGGGTGCTGAAGAATGTCTCCGGGGGAATTCTGGTGCAGGACGCCGATGTGCGTCCGCTCCAGGACGCCGACCTTAAGGTTGTAACCAAACGATCGCCGACAGCCGAAGAGAAACGCGCCCTGTTATTTGCCTGGAAAGTGTGCAAGCACGTGAAATCGAATGCAATTCTCTATGCCCGCGACGGGCAGACTGTCGGGGTAGGCGCCGGACAGATGAGCCGAGTGGATTCCTGCAAGATCGGCGCCATGAAAGCGGTCCTGCCACTGAAGGGAACGGTGGCAGCGTCAGACGCGTTCTTCCCTTTTCCGGATGGAGTGGAAGAAATCGCCAGGGTGGGCGCTACCGCCATCATCCAGCCCGGTGGGTCCGTTCGCGACCAGGAGGTCATCGAAGCCGCGGACCGGCTAGGGCTGGCCATGATCTTCACTGGCGTGAGGCACTTCAGACACTGAAAGACTGAGCACTTGGCAATTAGCAATTGGCATTTGGCCGATCCCGAGTTGCGCCGATTGCTAAGTGCCAATTGCTAAGTGCTTAGTTCATCGTCAATCCTGGTAGTCCCTGTACTTCCGATCATTGCCTCCCCCGGTTCCGCGATCGCCTTTTTGGCTGTCTCTTGCCGTCACAGTTTACAATGTAAAGAGCACCCGCCAGCAGCGGTTCGGCATCCAATCGCTATGGTTCAGGGAAGCCGAAGGTTCCTGATGAAAAGTATTTCCTGCGCTCTTATTTTGCTGTGGGCTATTCCTGCTGTTTTCGCAGAGCAAGCTCCGGCTACGGATCCCAAACCGGCGGCCACATCTGCCCCCCGCAAACTGGATAAGGCTGCGGCCTACTACCACTATGCCATGGCCCATGTGTACGAAGAGCAGATGGCGATGTATGCCCGCAGCGAATTAGCCAACAAAGCCATTGAGGAATACCGGCTCGCGATCGAAGCCGATCCCACTTCCGAATACCTGACTTCCGCGCTGGCGGAGCTCTATGCCAAGACCGGCCGGATTCGGGACGCCGTTCTGGAGGCCCAGGACATACTGAAGCGCGACCCCAACAACCTGGAGGCACACAAACTGCTGGGCCGCATTTATTTGCGGTCGCTGGGCGATGTGCAGTCGGGACAGGGCTCGCAGAGCGTTCTCAAGCTGGCCATCGAGCAGTACGAGCAGATTATTAAGATCGAACCGGACAGTGTAGACAACCACCTTTTGCTTGGGCGGCTCTATCGCCTCAACAACGATCTGCAGAAAGCCGAGGGCGAGTTCAAGACGGCGGTCAAGCTGGAACCCGATTCGGAAGAGGCAGTGACCACGCTCGCCTATCTTTACAACGAAGAAGGCGACACCGTCCGGGCAGGCGAAGTTCTGAGCTCCGTCCCGGACGCAGCCCGCTCCGCCAAGCTTTACGCGGCCCTGGGCTATACCTACGAACAACAAAAACAGTACAAAAACTCGATCAATGCCTACAGGAAGGCCATCGAGCTGGACCGGGACAATCTAGACTACATCCGCGGCCTGGCCCAGAACCTGATGAACGACGGGCAGACCGATGCCGCTCTCGAGCAGTACAAAATCATTGCGGATGCGAATCCCGAGGACTGGCAGACCTATCTGCGCATCGCAGATATCTACCGCAAGAGCGGCAAATTCGACCTGGCGTTGGAGAGTCTGAAGAAGGCCCAGTCGATGGCGGGGGAGTCCCTCGAAGCGCCCTACAACATTGCCGCCGTGTACCAGGCACAGGGTCGCTACGACGAGGCCATCCAGGCGCTGCAGGACCTGCTCAAGAAAACCGAGAAGCCGGACAACAACTACACCCAGCCCGAGAAGAACAACCGCTCAGTATTTTTGGAACGTCTGGGCACTATTTATCGCGACAACAACAATGACCCGCAGGCGATTGAGACTTTCAAGAAGATGCTGCTGTTAGGCGACGAAAACGCCGAACGCGGCTACCAGCAGATCATCGATACCCACCGCGAGGCCAAGCAGTGGCAGCAGGCCACCGACGCAGCCAAGGAAGCGGTACAAAAGCTGCCCAACAACCGCAGCCTTAAGATGGTGTACGCTGCCCAGCTTTCCGATATGGGTCAGCCCGATGCCGGATTGCAACAGGTCAAAGCGCTACTTAAGGGCGCACCCGAGGATCGGGAGGTCTACATCACTCTGTCCCAGATGGACAGCCGTTTGAAGCGCTGGACAGATGCTGAAGAAGCGCTCGACAAGGCAGAACAGCTTTCAACCAAGGAAGAGGACAAGCAATATATCTACTTCCTGCGAGGCTCGACTTACGAACGCCAGAAGAAATATGAGCCGGCTGAAGAGATGTTCCGCAAAGTGCTGGCCGGCGATCCCCAGAATGCAACCGCGCTCAATTATCTGGGCTACATGCTGGCGGACCGCGGCGTCAAGCTGGAGGAGGCGCTGGGTCTGATCAAGAAGGCGGTAGACCTGGATCCTGCCAACGGCGCCTACCTTGACTCGCTGGGCTGGGCCTACTTCAAACTGGGCAAGTACGAGTCCGCGGAAGACGTTCTGATCAAAGCTTCGCAGCGCATCGGGACCGATCCCACGGTACAGGATCACCTGGGCGACCTCTACCAGAAGACCGGACGCCTCAAGCTGGCTGCGGCGCACTGGGAACGGGCGCTACTGGAGTGGAACAAGACTGTGGCCGCAGAAGTCGATCAGAACGATGTGGCCCGAGTGCAGAAGAAACTGGAATCCGCCAAGATGAAGCTGGCCAAGGAAGATTCCGACAACAAGTAGTTAGTACCCAGTACACATCACGTAGGGACGGCTGTCCTCAGCCGTCCGGCCGAGCGAAGCTCGGCTTTTCTTTTTGTTCATTCTATTTGGATTCTGGAGCGTGAGAAATGAGTCTCAACCTGCTCATCCGGCAAGCCACACCAGATGACGTCTCCGAAATCCTACACCAGCGGCGCGGCATGTATGAGGACATGGACTATAGGGACAGGGATGCTCTGTCAGCTATGTTGTCCACTTGTAGACCCTATCTAACCACCGCGCTGGCAAACGGCTCCTTCCGGGGCTGGATGGCACTGGAAGGAGAACGGATCGTGGCTGGTGGAGCAGTCCTGATCAGCCCCTGGCCAAGCCATCCTTATGACCTCGAATGTCGACGGGCCACAATTCTTAACGTCTATGTGTGCCCGGAGTTCCGAAGAAAAGGTATTGCCCGGCGATTGATGCGAACCATGATCGACTGGTGCCGGAAGCAGGGGTTCGCCTCTGTCTATCTGCATGCCAGCAAAGACGGCAAGCCGCTTTATCAAGCACTGGGCTTCGAACCAACCAGCGAGATGCGGCTGAAGCTGAGAGAATCTATGTAGGCGCGGGCGTCCACGCGCGGGCGGGGCCAGTGATAAATGACGCGGG
>JBGQIG010000161.1:0-6865 GCA_041498365.1 Terriglobia bacterium
CGAACCGCCTTCGACGCCTGGATGCAGAAAGCGTCGTCAAAGGCGGTCGCGGACTACGGATTCCACTGCATCATCACCGACCTCCCCGATGCGCAGCTTGCGGAAATGCCCCAGCTGGTGCGCGAAGGCATCACCAGCTTCAAACTTTTCATGGCGTACCCGGGCGTGTTCATGCTCGACGACGCCAGTATTTTCAAGGCTATGCGCACCTCGGCGAAAGCCGGCGCGATGGTTTGCATGCACGCGGAGAACGGTGGAGCCATCGACGTGATCGTGAAACAGGCCTTGGCCGAAGGCAAAACCGCTCCCAAGTACCACGCGCTCACGCGCCCGACCACAGCGGAAGCCGAAGCCACATCTCGTGCCATCGCCCTGGCCGAAATGGCGGGCTCGCCGGTTTACATTGTCCACCTGAGTTGCAACGACGCCCTCGAGAAAGTCCGCGAGGCCCGCGACCGTGGCCTGCCCGTTTACGCCGAAACCTGTCCGCAATACTTATATCTTTCGCTAGAGAACATGGATGCGCCTGGCTTTGAAGGCGCGAAGTATGTCTTCACGCCACCGCTCCGCGAAAAATGGCACCAGGAAAAATTGTGGAAGGGCCTGACCCACGACCATCTGCAGGTCGTCTCAACCGATCATTGCCCTTTCTGCTACAAGGAACAGAAGGAGATGGGAATCGGCGACTTCACCAAGATTCCCAACGGCGGCCCCGGAATCGAACACCGCATGAGCCTGGTGTACTCCGGCGGAGTGGCACAAGGACGCTTCGGCGTAAACCGTTTCGTTGAACTGGTCGCCACCACTCCGGCAAAACTCTTCGGACTCTATCCGCGCAAAGGCACCGTTGCTATCGGGAGCGATGCCGACCTGGTGATCTTCGATCCCAAGCGTGAGCACACCATCAGCGCCAAAACCCATCACATGCGCGTGGATTACTCCATGTTCGAAGGCATCAAGGTAACGGGAATGCCGGACGTTGTCCTCTCTCGCGGTCGCGTACTAGTCGAAGGCGACAAGTTTCTGGGCCGCCCGGGCCAGGGCGAATTTATTAAGCGAGGCGCCTGCCCGGCAATCTAGGAGTTGACGGAACTCTGTCATCCCGACCGGAGCGAAGCGCAGCGAGCGAAGTGGAGGGACCTGCTTTGGGGGAGATGATATTAGTTCGCAAACAGGGTTTCTGCACGACCAGGCTGCAAGCAATCTTTTGCCCGCCACAACTTCCCGCGGCTCCCCTGACAGGTCACACTTGCGCGGTGTAACAAAGGTGACTTGGGACCGTTCTGACCGCTGAAAAAGCAGGTCCTTCCACTGCGCTCGCGTTGCTTCGCTCCGGTCGGGATGACAGAGTTTTTTTGCAATTGATTTCTTACTGGGTACACTAGATGCGAACTCTAGTCGATTCTCCGAAGCTCGGAGGATTAGGAATCGCCCCATGCCCATGACTCTCCCAGCCGAGCAAAAAGAGAAAATGCTGTCCGCCGCCCGCGCCGCCTTCAAGAATGCGCACGCCCCCTATTCCAATTTTCGCGTGGGATCGGCAATCCTCACCGAACGCGGCGCTCTGTATTCCGGCTGCAATGTGGAAAACGCCTCTTACGGTCTGACCATCTGCGCCGAGCGCAACGCCATCTTCGCCGCCGTGGCAGCCGAAGGCAGCGGCATGAGGATCAAGGCAGTCGCCGTTGCCACCGAACGCGACGGTCCCTGCGCCCCGTGTGGCGCCTGCCGCCAGGTCATCTTCGAATTCGGTCCGGATGCGCTGGTCCTGTTCCGGGGTCAGTCGGGTACGGAACAGATGGCGATTACGAAGTTGCTCCCCGAGGGCTTCCGGTTGTGAGCGGATGCCCCCGCCCCGTTACCGCTTGAACCAGTAAACGAGAATGCCGTACCCCACACCCGCAAGATCACTCGTTTTGGCGGACTGAAACGCCATAAACCGTCCGTCAGTGGAAATTACTGGGTTCGAGGCCTTGCCGCCGTCGTATTCGTTGAAGTATGTCAGCCGGGCAAAATTTTTCCCTGTTCCGTCGAGTCGCAGCTTCCAGATGTCGATGTTTCCGGAGCCGCGCTTGCCCCCGAGTTGCTCGCACTGACGGTCTGCCTCGACGGCTGTGTAAAGCCCATCCGGAAATATGCCTTCCACTTCGTTATAGGTTTCTGGCGCTTTTGAGAAATTCGTTACCTGCCCTGTTTTCAGATCAATCCCCATTACTGACGAATGGCCCTCGGGCTCGTAACATGTGAAAGTCATCTTCGTATCGTTGTCGTAGAAATCCTGCGCTTCGAGGACACAGCTTCGATCCTTGCTTTCATAGACCGTTTTCTGGTTGACCAGCTTGGGTATGCCGGAAAGATCCAGATCTGCCACCAGCAGTCGCGAAGCTTCTGGCGCAAGATCCGGTGACTGCGCAGCCACCTGGGAAAATGCGATTTTAAAAATCTTCTTGGAAATCGCCGCGCCTTCGCTCATTTTCTGGCCAAGCTTGACGGGCTTAGCCCCACGCTCTTTGCTCAGAAACCAGAGTTCATTGTCCCGTGTGCGACTGATCTGGACATTCTCGAAGTGGTCTGGACCGATCAGGATGTAATCCGCCGTCACGAGATGCATAACTCGGAGGAAGACGGCGCCCGGCATATTGCAGGTCAAACACTCAATGTTTCGCGACTTCAGGTCCATCACCATGGCGTCGCCAAAACTCTTCGTCATAAACGCGACATGCTGGTTGTCAGGAGAAATGTCCGCACGCTCACCGAAATGGGTCAGAATCTCAATATTGGGAGGCAGATGTTCGAGGGGGTTACCAGGGGCCCTCTGTGCGAGAGAAAGCGTTGAAGCGAGAAGCAGAATGAGCAATCGCATTCCGCAAATACTATCAAAGCCTTCTTTCTACTGCGGTCATAAGGCGTCGGGTGTTGTCGTAATTTCCCGGTTTCCTTCGTGTACCTTCGTGTCCTTGGTAGTTCATGAATTCGGGACACGGCCCGGCGTAGGAAATACTTTCCACCACCCCATCCCGCAATGTAAGCTTCCCTGTTCCTAACGACGGAGCCAGATGTCGAATAGCTCAACCTCAGCAACCCAGCCCCCGCCGACAATAACCATGCGCCCTCTCGACCTCATCCGCAAAAAACGCGATGGCGGCGAGCTCTCCTCCGACGAAATCGAGTTCCTCGTCCGTGCCTACACTCTCGACGAAATTCCCGACTATCAAATGGCAGCCTGGCTGATGGCTGTGCTCATTCGGGGGATGACCCGTCCCGAGCTGAGCGCACTTACCTCGGCGATGCTGCATTCCGGCGAGGTCCTGGATCTCTCCGATCTTCCCGGCCCTAAAGTCGACAAGCATTCCACCGGCGGCGTGGGTGACAAGACGTCGCTCATTATCGCCCCCATAGTCGCAGCGGCCGGCGTGACCGTACCCATGATCAGCGGCCGTGGACTGGGCCACACCGGCGGTACCCTGGACAAGCTGCAAGCTATCCCGGGATTCAACGTTAATCTCTCCTTGAGCGAGTTTCGGCGTGTGCTCAAGAGCTGTGGTTGCGCTTTGATCGGCCAGACCGCCGAAATCGCCCCCGCCGACAAGAAGCTGTATGCTCTTCGCGACGTGACCTCGACCGTTGAAAGCCCCAACCTGATCTGCGCTTCCATCATGAGCAAGAAGCTGGCCGAGGGCATCGACGCCCTAGTGCTGGATGTGAAAACCGGCTGCGGCGCGTTTATGAAGACCGAGAAGGATTCCGTCCACCTCGCCGAGCTGATGGTCGAAACCGGAGAGCGCATGGGCAAGAAGATGGTCGCGTTGATCACCGACATGGACCAGCCTCTGGGTCTGAAGGTGGGCAACGCCCTCGAAGTCGAAGAGTGTATCGAGGTGATGAAGGGCGGTGGCCCCGCCGATTTACGCGAGCTCTGCGTCGAACTCGCGGCCTGGATGCTCTATCTGGCCGACCGTGCCCCGAGCGTCGATCGGGGCCGCCAAGTGGCAGCCGAACATATCCGCGACCAGTCCGCTCTTGAGAAGTTTCGCGAGATCATTACCCAACAGGGTGGCGACCCGAACGTCATTGACGACACCGGACGCCTGCCCCAGGCGCATCATCAGTCGCCGGTCCTCAGTCCGGCCGGTGGATTCGTTGAGGCGATCCAATGTGAGCAGGTAGGTGTCGCCAGCCTGGTGCTGGGTGGTGGTCGTGAGAAAAAAGAAGACGTGATCGACCCCGCGGTGGGCCTCGTCCTGCACAAGAAAGTCGGCGATCCAGTTCGCGCCGGCGAACCGCTGTGCACGCTTCACTACAACTCTGACGCGCGCCTCGCCAATGCGCGCAATCTGATCGAGCAGGCCTACCGCATCGCGGAGAAACCCCCGGCAGTGCGGCGGCCACTAGTGCACCGTGTGATTTCCGGAAAAGGAGCGCAGGCATGACGACTCAGCCTCGGGCGAACTGCCGGTGCTGTGCCACCGCTGTCCACAACTGGACGTACTCTCAACTTCCAGATCGCATGATCGGGAGGTGCCTGTGGGCCGTCTGACGGGACTTTTGGGCTTGGTCACGATGCTCGGCCTGGCGTACCTGTTTTCCACCCATCGCCGAGCCATCCGGGGCAGAACCGTTGTCATGGGACTGATCCTGCAGTTCGTGTTCGCGATTTTCGTTCTGCGTTTCAGCTTCGGCCGCACCCTTCTGGAGGTGGCAGGCCACGGCGTCGACAAGTTTCTTCAGTATTCCTTCGCCGGCTCGCAAATGGTGTTTGGAGAATTGGGTAGGAAGGGTGGTCAACTCGGACTTATCTTTGCCTTCCAGGTTCTGCCCACGGTAATTTTTATCTCCGCTTTCTTTGCCGTGCTCTATCACTACGGCGTCATGCAGTTCATCATCCGCCAGTTCGCCAAGATCATGATCCGCATGGGCGCCAGCGGAGCGGAGTCGCTCGACGTGGCCGCCAGCATCTTTATGGGCCAGACCGAAGCTCCACTTACCATCCGGCCCTACATTCCGTCTCTGACTCGTTCCGAACTGATGACCGTCATGACGGCGGGCATGGCCCACGTCTCCGGCGGCATCATGGGCGCTTACATTCTCTATGGTGTGGAGGCCAAGCACCTGCTCAGCGCCGTCATCATGACCGCTCCCGGAACCATCCTGATGGCCAAGATGCTCGTGCCAGAAACAGAGGAGCCGGTTACATCGCCACGCAGAAAAGCGGATGCGAGCCAGCCCGCCTCGTCCCTGACCGAGATGGACACAACCGAAATGCCCAAGGACGAAAACGTTCTGGGCGCCATCACCCGGGGCACCATCGACGGCCTGCATCTGGCATTGAATATTGCCGCCATGCTGATCTCCTTCCTCGCCCTGATTGCATTGGTAAATGGCATTTTCGGCGGCATCCACAGCTACCTCTTCCGCTGGTTTCCCTCCAGCTTGGAGCAAATCTTCGGAGTAATCTTCGCCCCCATCGCCTTCGTGATCGGGATTCCGTGGAAGGACTGTGTATCAGTCGGTAATCTTCTGGGAACACGCATGGTGATCAACGAACTGGTGGCTTACTCCCTGCTGGGTGCGCAGAAGGCCGTTCTCGATCCCCGCTCCTTCGCGATCGCCACCTTCGCGCTGTGCGGCTTCGCTAACTTCAGCTCGATTGGGATCCAGATTGGGGGCATCAGCGCGCTCGCGCCCAACAAACGTGGCGAACTGGCCAAGCTCGGCTTTCGCGCCATGATAGCCGGCACCATGGCCAACCTGATGTCAGCCTCAATCGTCGGCATCCTGCTTCAGTAAACCTGATTTGTCTGGGCAGAGTTGTTCGCGACTTGGCAAGAAAGAGGAGTGTAGGAGAACGACGAAACGTACAGATAGCGCGTGACTCCGTGGGTCGCGACCCCGCCAAACGCCTTGGAGTTTGTGCCCCACAAATTGACCAGGGCCGCCGCCGGTGCAGAGGGAATGTGCTGCGTGTGCGTAGAAACCAGAGTCCCGTCGACATAGAATTCAATCTTGGCGGCAGTCCAGATGAATTTGTACTCATGGAAGGTGCTGTCCGCCCCCGGCACTGTAGTGGAAGTGCTGTGGCTTTTCGACACGGATGAATAGTTTGTCATCTCCAGGGTTGACGGGAACTGACCTTCATACTCGAAATCAATTTCCGTCTCGCTGTTGTTGATGAAGTTGAACACATCTGTGACCGTGCCTGAGACTGCCGAACCAGCGCCGTTCGGCGTGGCAGACGTCGAGGCCGCTCGCGCCACCCACGCATACGTTCCATATCCGAATAGCTGCTTCGAGCGAATCTCCGCTCCAACCGAAGTAGCGAGAGCGCCCGAAACGCTCTGGGTCAAGGTCAGGCGCAGCATGCCGGCGGAAAGATCGACGTTTTCCGCGCTAAGCGTTCCCTTATTTACCCCGCTAATATTTCCCGGCGCGTTTCCCGTATCTATGAACCACTTGGTCTTATCCAGCGTCCCTCCGCTAAACGTGTCGCTAAATGTGGGCGCAGTGACGGGAGCGACCCCGCTTGCACCGCCGGGGGAAGTGGGTTGGTTTGCCTCGCACAAAGCCACCTGCGCCGTTCCGTGGGCGCTTGCGGAAAGGCGATACGGGTCTTGTGCAGCTGCAGCCGCACCGAGGAGCGAAACAACTATGAGAATCCGTTCCGGCAACGTTTATCACCCTTATCCTCCTAGTCTAGCTATGACTTTCCACTCCGAGCAATGGTTTACGGTTGCGCTCCGCGCCGCGTAAGTCCTTCAGATTGTGTAGATCGCCAATTTGGAATCCGACTCCTTCGCTCGCCACAACTTTGCACCCGTCCTGGGCGGCTACGGCTCTGTGTCGGTGGTCACACCTACCGGTGATAACC
>JBGQIG010000162.1:0-6857 GCA_041498365.1 Terriglobia bacterium
AAGGTTTCTGTGAGATTTTCACAATTCAGGAATTGCGCTCGCGGAGTGCCAGTGCAGGATTTCTGAGGTGTCAACCTGTGAAAACCGCGCCCGAAGTGAATAAACCCAGCGGTTTCTTCCCGGCCTGCACAAAGCCTGCAGCAGGTGGTTGTGGATGACCTGCACTCAATTGATTTTTCAGAGGATAGACGCTTGTGTTTTTTGTTGACTCTGAAAATGAAAGGAGTAGAAGGATACTCGTTCTTTGACAGCTTCTGAAGTTTTCCCGGTTGGTGCGGCGTCCGGGGCTCAAGCCAAGTCACTCTCTGCATCGCAAGATGACGGAGGGAAGGCGGGTGAGGGTCTATAGCAAAGCGCTGGTCGAGGCGAACAAGAAGATATGTCGGAGGCAGGATAGAGTCCCGAGGCGTTAGGCAGGTTTGTCCGGTTGGCGGTAAGCCCGGAGCCCGAGCATGATCGCGCGTGGTAGCCCGCAAGGGAAGCCACGAGAGCAGGTCGGTAAGGGTCTAAAGCGAGCTACTGGCCGAGATGAATGGGCTTAACATCACCTCGGGGCTCTTAATTTTTGGTCACGACTGGTTGTCAAGGCGCCTGAACCACCTGCAGCTTTCCTGCTGGCGCCAGCCGGGCCCGAAAGATACTATTCGTGGTGGCCACTTCACCGACTGCGTCCACGTTCAGGTCGTAGGATCCCTGAGGCAGGTTTTCTCCAAACGGAATTTCAAACTCATCTGTATCTTTCTTCAACGTGAAGTGCTGATAGCCGACGGCCGTGGCCCGGCCATTCTCGTTGACCGCTAACGCGACCAACGTAAAATCGAAATCTTCCCCGGTCTGGTTGGATACTCGAATCGCAGCGTCCAGGCGGTGGCCGGTAATCTTCGGTTTCTTGCTCCACTCGACCACGAGCGGTGCCACCACCTCGAGAGTGAACTCCTTCTTCTTTTGAGCAACGGGTTTGCCGCTATCGGTTACGGTCACGACGAAATGAAAGCTGTCGACTTCGGTGGGCGTACCGCTGAGAGTGCCGTCGGGGGCCAGTTCGATTCCCTCCGGCGGCGACCCGTTGGTCACCTCCCATCTAAGAGGGGTGATGCCGCCTTGCGCCTCCAGCTTGAAGTGATAGGGCTGGCGCAGGAATCCCTTGGGGAGCGGGGCAGCGGACACCACGATGGGCTCGCCCGTGGCCGCGCCCTGCTGGGCTGCGGATGATCCCAGTAGCGCCAAAGCCAGCATCAGCGATAGTGTGAGTCCCAGCTTCATAGGGCCTTAGATGGCAAGGACGGAATACTCGATCACGTCCGTAAAAGCTCTCGCCTCCTGACAACTTGTGGTCACTTTAACATCGGAGGGAAAATCTCACATTGCACGGAAGGTCGGTTAGCCCCGACTGCCGTCGAAATTGAACTCGGACGCAATTCGTTGCCCGACGACTCCAAAAGTGAGTTTTCAGTTGCGACCGAAGGCGCCAAAACTGTTGATTCTTAAAGCACTTCTGGCCAACCCCGACGGTTATAGATTGCTTTTCGAGTCGGCTCATATTACAACCCACCCATGCCACGTCGTTTGGGCACCCTGTTATTTTGTGCAGTCCTGAACAGTCTTCTCGTTGCTCAGACTCCACCGCCTTCTCCCCCCAAGCCGGACACGTCGGGCGAGGCCTTCGTTTTTGAGCGCATTTCGGAGTTGGTGCGCTTCGAGGCCGATGGTACCGGCGTGCGCGACACCACGGCTGTAATCCGCGTGCAGAGCCAAGCCGGCATGCAGCAGTTCGGACAACTCATCTTCGGATACTCCTCGGCCACCGAGCGCCTGGATGTCGACTATGTACGTGTGCGCAAACCAGATGGACGGGTTGTCGCCACGCCTGCCGCCAACGCTCAGGATTTCGCACCGGACATCCTGCGCCAGGCTCCGATGTACAGCGACTACCGGCAGCGGCACGTTTCGGTCGTGGACCTGCGTCCGGGGGACGTGCTTGAGTACCACACCATCACTCACGTGACGACTGCTCTGGCACCGAACGAGTTCTGGTACGAGCACACATTTCCCCGGCGAATTGCGGTCGGAGAAAGCCGACTGGAAATTGATCTCCCGAAGGCGCGCGAAGTGAAGCTGAAAAGTCCTGAGCGTAAATACGAAGTCCGCGAAAACGGCGAGCGCCGGGTTTATACCTGGGTGGTCCACGTTCCCGCGCCCGACCGCAAACGCGAGCGGGAGGAGGACGACTTTGATCCCGGCGACGAACAGCCGGACATACAGTTGACCAGTTTCGTCGATTGGCTACAGGTGGCGCATTGGTATGCCAAACTGCAGGGCGACCGTGTGGCGGTGGACGATAGCGTCCGACAGAAAGCCGCTGAGCTGACTCGCGGGGCGGTGACACCGCTGGAGAAGACGCGTCGCCTCTACGACTACGTGGCTGGTAATGTACGCTACGTCAGCCTTTCCTTCGGTGTAGGACGGCTTCAGCCCCACGCGGCCTCAGAGGTTCTGCAGAACGGGTTCGGTGACTGCAAAGACAAGCACACCCTGCTACAGGCGTTGCTCCGCGCTGTGGACATTCCCAGCTATCCCGTATTGATCAACAGCGACCGCAAGCTTGATCCTGACATTCCATCTCCGTCACAGTTCGACCACGAGATTACGGCGGTCCGACTAGGAAAGGGCGAAAATCTTACCTGGCTGGACACCACCGCCGAGGTTGCTCCCTATGGATTGATCATGTACCAGCTGCGTAACAAGCAGGCGCTGCTGGCTTCTGAGGATTCGTACGCCGGGTTGCGTCTTACTACGGCTGACTCTCCCATAAGAAATGTGGTAAGCATCAAGATGGACGGTAAATTTTCCGAGACCGGCGTTCTAGATACAAACTTCGACCTGAGCGCGCAAGGTGACAGCGATTTGCCGCTGCGAATGGCATTCCGCCAGACCTCGCCTGCGGACTGGCAGCAATTATTGCAAATCTTCGCGGCCGCATGGGGTTTGCAGGGGGGTGACGTTTCAGAAATTCACCTCGATCCCATCGAGAACACGAGCAAGCCCCTGCACTTGACCTATCACTTTCACAAGGACAACTTTTTCATTGTTCCCACCTCCGGGGTGAATTTCCGTGTCCTTCCGTCGGTCCAGCTTGCGGGCCTGCCCAAGCCCAATCCGCGCAAAGGTTCGCAGCCGCTGAACGTCGGTCCCTCCATTGAGCAGACTTTCCGGGCTCACATCGAGTTTCCGGCAAATTACACCGTGACCACTCCGGGCGGCGTTCGCATGGCCCGCGACTACGGCGAATACTCCTCGTCATACACCATGGCCAAGAGCTTTCTGGATGCCGAGCGCCACCTGGTCCTAAAGGTCAACGAACTCCCGCCGGCACGTCGCGCCGACTACGAGTCGTTCCGCAACATCAGTAGCAGCGATGAACAGCAGATATTGACTTGCAGCATCATGCCGGCATCAGCCGCGGCGGTTGCGAAGGTGGCAAAGATAGATGGTACCGCCGAAGAACTGCGCAAGGCCGGCACGGCTGCGCTGCAGCGAAAGGATTTCAGCTCCGCAGCCGACCTGCTCAAGCGTTCTCTGGATCAGGACTCTAGCCAGAAGGACGCGTGGGAGGACCTGGGGCTGGCCTATGCCGCCCTGTACCGGCACGACGAGGCAGCAAATGCATTCCACAAACAGATCGAAGCCGACGCGTTCCATCCGCGTGCCAACGGTGACCTGGCCGCGGAGTTGCAACAACAATCGAAATTCGACGAAGCCCTTGCCGCCTACCGCAAGCAGCTCGAGATAACCCCCGGGGACAAGAATGCGCACAAGAATCTGGGCCTACTCCTGCTTCAGGTGCATCACGAAGGAGAGGCCCTGCCCGAACTGGAGACCGCGGCATCCATCCCGCCGGATGATCCCGAGGTGAAGCTCGCCCTGGCGCGCCTGTATGCCAAGAATGGAAACACGCTGAAGGCCGAAGCGCTGATGAAGAGCGTTACTGGAGCCGCCACATTGACATCGGGTTCTGATCTTTATGCTGCCGCGTTGCGCGATGACGTCAACCCGCGCCAAACCGAGCGCGACGCTCGGCAGACGCTCGACAATGTTGGGGATCAGTTTGATTCCGGTGAGTTCGATCGCCTCGGACCCTCTGCCCTTTCCGCCATGAATCTGGTGGCATTGGCGTGGGCTAGACTGGGATGGGCAAAGTTTCTTCAGAACGAAACGCTGGAAGCGATGCAGTACCTCAACGCTTCCTGGGTGTTGGGTCAATCCGGAACCGTAGGCAACCGCCTGGCCCGCCTGCTTGAAAAGGAGGGGCAGCGCGACAAGGCACGACACATGTATGCGTTGGCAGTGGCTGCCGGCGGGTCCGATGTCGAGGCTTCCCGCCAGGCAGTAACCAGGCTCGCCTCGGGCTCCGCTGCGGCGGATCAGGAAATCGGCCAAGCCGCCGCCGAACTGCGCCAAGCGCGCACTGTTTCGTTAGCTCCGATCGCACCCGGCACCGTTTCGGCTAACTTCGTCCTGGTCTTCGACAGCTCTACCAAGCCGGAGCGTGCCGACTTCCTGAACGGAGACCCGTCTCTGGGCGCCGCCGGTGCCCAACTGCAGCAGAAGGACTTTCCGGTAAAATTCCCTGATGTTTCTTCGGTCAAGCTCATCCGGCGAGCAAAGCTTTCCTGCGGTAATTCCAAGTGCAGCGCGGAACTTTTGCCACCAGAGCCCCTGAGCGCGGGCGAAGGCCCACCGGCTGCCGCTTCCGCTACGCAGAAATAGGGAAGGCTGCCGTCGGGCCGCCGGCTACTTCGCGAGGAAATCCTCTACTGTCTTTTCGAACATTCCCGGCTGATCCAAGAAGGTCATATGCCCCGCCTTGGGCAGGATCACCAGCTTCGAGCCGACGATTTTTTCGTGCATCATCTGCGCTAGCAATGGATCCGACTCATCGTGGTCGCCCACAAGGATCAGGGTCGGCACTCTGATCGCCGACAGGCGGTCGGTGTACTCGACCGACTTCAAATTCCCGTCAATCACAAACTCTCCGTGCGATCCCCACATCTCACGATAGAGATCCCACGACATCTTTCCGTTATCCACCGGATCATAATTCGGATCCGGCCGGTTCTGATACAGATAGGGAAAGTATCCGTCACCCCACGCGGCGATCATGTACTCGTTGGTGTAGCGGTTCTTCTCATAGTCCTTACCATGACCGTAGAGACCTTCGGCTTCCATCTTGTTGATGCGCTCACGCAGGTCCGCCGGCATCTTTTCTTTCATACGCACGAAAACTTCATTGAGGGCCCGGGTGCTCGAGAACGTGCTGGCCAGAATCAGCCTCGAAAGATTCTTCTGATACTTGAGGGCATAGGCCTGCGCCAGCACGCCGCCATAGGAATGCCCCAGCAGACTGATTTGCCCGAGGCCCATGGCCTTGCGCACCGCCTCGACATCCTCCACCATGTTCTCTACGGTGTAGCCGGAGACATCCTCAAGCGTTTGCGAGCGGCCCGAGCCGCGCTCGTCGATAAAGATGAGCTGGTAGTGCCGGGCGAGCGGCGTCAGGTAGGGCAGGAAATAGTCGTGAGCTGCGCCCGGCCCGCCGTGAACGATCAGCAGAGGCTTGCCGCGCCCGAACATCTTGTAATAGATCATGATGCCGTCAGCGTCCACATACCCTTCGCGGATGGCATACACCTGAGAGGCGTCGACTGAAGGGTTTGTGTTCTGTGCGGCGATTGCCGGCAGCCAAAGGGTCAGAAGTAGAGAGAGCAATACGAGAGGTTTGGTCATGGCCGCCCATCGTAACTCCGCTAACACCGGGAGGCAACGAACGGACGGACGGCTATCCGAGAGCTATTATCTGATAACCGGCAACTCTTTCATCTCCTTGCCACTACCCGTGAGTCGCGAAAGGACCTGCACGGACGTGGACGCCCGCGCCGACAATGTCGAATTGAAAGCATCTGCAAGCGGCAGTTGGACCATTCTAGCCCGCGCTCATTCTTCCCCTCGACTCCCACTGCTTCGTCACGGTAAGCTAAGTGGTTTTGTTGTGGGAGGCGAAGGAATGCAAGAGGCGGTCGCCAAGCTTTGGCCGGAGATCCAGTGGATCGAAGACAAGAAGCTGCGCGCGCAGGTCACCGAGACCTGGGTCAGAGCCTTGCAGCGCAGCCCGCTGAAGCCTGACGACTTGAATCGCATCCCCTTTACCCTGCTGGTGCCCAACTGTCCTATCACGTTTATGGAGCACAAGCGCTGCGTGGTGCACATCGCGCGCCAGAGCGCTGAGGCCATGCAGAAATTCATGGGGCGTGCTCTGCCCGTCGACATGGACACGGTGATCGCGGGCGCTATTCTCGCCGACGTCGGTAAGCTGCTTGAATATGAGCTTGGCCCGGACGGCAAGAGCCGCCAGAGTGAGCGGGGAGAGGCGTTGCGCCATCCTTTCACGGGAGTCGCGCTGGCGCTGGAATGCGGCGTCCCGGATGCCATCTGCCATATCATCGCGGCTCACGCTGCCGAAGGCGATCTGGTGAAGCGCACCACCGAAGCCTACATCGTGCACCATGCTGACTTCATGGCCTTCTTGCCCTTCAAGAACCCGAAAAATATCGAGCTGAAATAGGAGTGTGTGTGCCCGCCACAAAGAAAGCTATGGCCAAAGAAACCGTTACCGCCAGCATGTCGCGCTGGGCTGCAGGACTGACCTACCAGCAGCTCTCCCAGGAAGCGGTGTACCAGGCCAAGCGCTTCCTGCTCGATTCCGTGGGCTGCGCCCTGGGCGGATACCAGCAGCACGAGGTAAAGATGGCGCTGCAGGTGCTCGACGAAGTTGCCGGTCGCGGGCCGGCCACCGTGATTGG
>JBGQIG010000163.1:0-6814 GCA_041498365.1 Terriglobia bacterium
CTCCGCGTTGCAGCAACTCGGAATACACGGAGATATCGGCGTATTCCGGATTCATGTGCTGCACGCTGGTGACGCCGAGAGACGCAGCGTGAGCCAGGGCACGCTTGACCGCCCGCAGCCGCTCGTCGTGCGAGAGGGGCGGCGTGACCTTGTAGACGAAGTCCATAGCGGCGTCTTTCAGCGCGCCGGTAGGCTTGCCCTGCGCATCGCGAACGATGACACCGCCGGGCGGGTCTGGAGTCTTGGCCGTAATGCCGGCCAGACGCAGCGTGACCGAGTTGGCCAGGGCCATGTGGCCGTCGTAGCGGCTCACAAAGACGGGTGTGTCCGGGGTGAGCGCGTCGATCAGTTCCTTGCCCGGCATCAGGGCCGGAGTCCATTTTGTTTCATCCCAATCGCCACCAGTGACCCACTCGCCCTTCGGGGTCTTCGCGGCGCGCTCGCCGATGCGACGAGCAAATTCCGCGGCGCTGGTGGCATCGTTGAGCTGCACGCTGTCGAGGGCTAGGCCGCCATCGACGAAATGCACGTGCGCGTCGTTGAAGCCGGGCAACAACAATTTGCCGGAGGCATCGATTGTCCGCGTGTGGGGACCGTGCCAGGCTTCGATATCGTCATTGGAACCGACCGCCACGATGCGGTCACCGAGCACGGCGACCGCCTGCGCCGTGGGATGGCTCTTATCGACGGTCCAGACCTTGGCGTTGCGGATGATCAGATCGGCGCCGGGTTGGGATTGGGCACAGAGAGGAACGGCGAACCAGAGAAGGGCGATGGCCAGAATGGGACGGCGAGGAGTATTCATTTTGGTTTGTTCTTGCGTTCCGCAATTCGAGATCGCTGGCGCAGCTGAAAACGCAAGTGGTTAAGATACAGGATTTACTGTATGCCGTCGCAAGCGCGCGAGCATTTTACCTTAACACCTTTGTGCCAACCACCTACACTCTGGGGCCATTGTGTTAAGAGGAGCCTCACGGTTACGCTCGAGCATCGAACAAATTATTCTCTGGCCTGCTTGATGTGGCTTTGGCCCCGTGCCGACGCGACAGCGCTTTGGGTTCCATCTGATCCCGGGACTGGCAGACTCAACAACGTGAATATGTCGACAACGACGGTTTATGGTTCGCCGCATCCGCGGGTCCGGGTCTTAGTGGCCGACGACCACGAAGTCATGCGGTTGGGAATTCGAAATCTGCTTGAAGTCCGGCCCGGCTGGAGTGTGTGCGCCGAAGCCAGCAACGGTAAGGAAGCAGTGGAGAAAACGCTGCAGTTTCATCCCGACGTAATCATTATGGACATCACCATGCCGGTGATGAACGGTCTCGAAGCCGCCAGCCAAATTACGAAAAGACAACCACAGATCCCTGTGATTCTCTTCTCCCTGCACATATCCGATGATCTTTACCGCCATTTCAAGACCGATGGGATTCGCGGAGCGGTAGCCAAGGGCGATGCCGCACGCGACCTGGTGCTAGCGGTGGAGACGGTGCTGGGAGGGAAAACCTTCTTCCCCGGCCGCAAACCCGCTTGATCTAACTGATTCGTAAAGGCTGGCAGGAGTGGCAGGCGCTGGCCGGGTATGGGGAGGTAACCAGCGCCTGCCGTTCGCTCCTTCGCGTTGGGGTAGATCCACTTATACTTCGTGTGCCCGGGAGCCACCATCGGGAAGATGCTGTAATCCCCAGGGAAAATTCGCTCAGAAAACCTTAAGGCGTACGGGCCGAGAACCCTATGTGGAATAGTCGGCGTTGATCCGCACGTATTCGGTGGTCAAATCGGTGGTGAGAAATATCGTGGACGCGCGGCCTCGTCCCAGACGAATGCGAATCCGGGAGCGCGGCCGGGCGAGATCCTGATGCGCCCGCTGCTGGTCAAAGGCACAGCCGACACCGTCACGGCAAACCATCTGATCGCCGATCAGAATACTGACATGCGCGGGCTTGATGGCGACCCCGGACCTTCCGACCGCTGCCAGAATGCGTCCCCAATTCGGATCTGCGCCTGCCCAGGCGGTCTTCACTAATAAGGAGTGAGCGACCGCTCGCGCTACTTGCTGCGCTTCATCCTGGTCTTTCGCCTGTTCAACGGAGAGCTGGATGACGTGCCTCACGCCCTCGCCGTCAGACACAATTTGCTCAGCCAGAGAGTGGCAAACGCTTTGGAGCGCTGCAGAAAACTGGTTTCGTGCGGACGCGTTCTTCAAACGCACACCGCTCCGGCCACTTGCCAGCAGCAACACGGTGTCGTTGGTGGAGGTATCTCCATCGATGGAGATGCAGTTGAAAGTCTGATCGCAGGTTTGCCGCAGGAACTGCCTTAGTTCAGCCGGACTGGCAACAGCGTCAGTAAACAGGTAGACCAGCATGGTCGCGAGCTGGGGATGAATCATGCCGGCGCCCTTCGCTATCCCCAGCACGCTGGCGGAGGTCTTTCCGGAACGAAAGGTCGCGCAGGCTACTTTCGGTCGCGTGTCGGTAGTCATGATGGCACGGGCGAAGCGAGCCATTCCCTGCTTCGTCGCTTCCCGCGCCGCTACGAGTTCAGGCAGTTTGGAAATGACTTTGTCCACCGGCAGCGGAACCCCGATGATGCCGGTGGAGGAGGGAAACACCTCGGTCACATGGAATCCCAGCAGCCGCGCCGTTTCCCGGCACACTTGTTGGCAGGCTTTGGCCCCAGGTCGGCCTGTAGCACAATTGGCGTTGCCTGAATTCACAATCAGCCCCCGCACATGACCGTGACTGGCGGCCAAAGACGAACGGCCGACCTCGACGGGCGCAGCGACAACGCGATTTTTGGTGAACACCGCCGCCGCGGTTGTGCCCGGACAGGCTTCGACCAGCGCCAGGTCGGGCCGGCCGCTGGCCTTGATTCCGGCGGCACCCGCCGAGAAACTGAATCCAGCGGGCACGCCAAACTTGTTTTGGGGACGAGCGCGAGGCTTCATACCTCGAGTTTCACCAGCCAACTGGTGGTTTGAGGAAGCATTGCGAACTTGGGCAGTTCGCCGCGCACCATGGCGACTTCATCGCAACAATGAAAGCGGGGACAGGCGATGCAGTCTTTATGCATTTTGTCGGGCAAATCCTCGCGCTGCGCCATGGCGAATCCCATACGGGAGAAGAACTCCGGAATGCGCGTGAACAGGCAGATGGAGCTGACATTGTGCTTGCGCGCCTGTGCCAGCAATGCCTTAACCAGGCGCTCCCCGCCTCCCGAGCGCTGGCGCGCAGGATCGACGGTAATCGATCGAATCTCGGCCAGGTGTGGACCGTAGAGATGGAGCGCGCCACAACCGATGATCTCGCCGTGATCTTCGAGCACGACGAAATCTCGCACATTCTCGCAAACTTCGGCGAAGGTCCGCGGCAACAGCGTTCCGTCCCCGGAATAGGCCGCGATCAGGCTGTGGATCTGCTCGGCGTCGGGCAGGAGGGCTTCACGCGTGCGCATGGGCTTCCTCCCTCATGGATTCCACTTTCTTCCTGGCCTCAAGCATCGCCTGCCGAACTCGTGCCGGTGCGGTGCCACCGGGGACATCATGAAGGTTGAGCACCGACTGCAGGGTCAGACAGGAATAGAAGTCCTGGTCGAACACCGGATTCAGTTGGCGCAATTCTTCCAACGGTAAATCTCCAAGTTCACAATTTCTTTCGATGCAGGTTTGCACCGCTCTGCCGATTTGTTCGTGGGCCAGCCGGAACGGAACTCCACGCCGCACCAGATAAGTGGCGCCGGCCCAGGCATTCATGAAACCGGATTGCGCAGCCGTCTGCATGCGCTCGAAGTCAAATTCAACCGCTTTCATCCAGCCAGACGCGAGCGGCAGCAACGACAGCACCGTACCAGCGGCGTCGAACAATGGCTGCTGGGTTTCCTGCAAATCCTTGTTGTAAGCCAGGGGCAGGCCTTTCACCGTGACCAGCAAGGCGGTGGCGTCTCCGATGATGCGGGCCGTCTTGCCGCGCGTAAGTTCCAGCAAGTCGGGGTTCATCTTCTGCGGCATGGCGCTGCTTCCGGTCGAATAAGCCTCAGGAAGATGGATGAATCCAAACTCCTGCGACGAAAACAAAATCATCTCCTCGGCCCAGCGGCTGAGGTGCACCGCCAGCAGAGAAAGTGCGCTGACGAACTCCAGAACGAAATCGCGATCGCTGGTGGCGTCGATACTGTTGGCTGTGGGAGCATCGAACCCCAGTTCCTCGGCCATGACGCGGCGGTCGAGCGGCAACGTAGCCCCCGCTACCGCGCCCGAGCCCAAAGGGGAAAGATTCAGGCGCTTGCGACAGTCCGCGAGCCGTTCCGCATCGCGTAGAAACATTTCGACGTAGGCAAGCAGCCAGTGCGCGACCAGCACCGGCTCGGCGCGCTGCAGGTGAGTGTAGGCCGGCATGGCTGAGTTTCCAGCCTGTTCCGCACGGTCGAGCACTATGCCCAGCCACTCCGCCAGATCCGCTCGCATCTGATCAATGGCGGCTCGGACGTGTAGACGAAGGTCCGTCGCAATTTGCTCGTTCCGGCTGCGGCCGCTGTGCAACTTGTATCCGGTATCGCCCACCAGAGCGACCAGTTGCTTTTCGACGAAGTGATGTACGTCCTCGGCATCGCTGTCTTCGAGAAAGGCCGGTGACGATGCGGCCTTTTCGGCAATCTGTTCCAATCCCTGGAGAATGGTAATCAGCTCGTTCGAGGACAAAACCCCGGCATTCTTCAGCGCTCGCGCGTGGGCGCGGCTGGCGGTCAGCTCCTCCCGCAGCAAGCGCCGGTCGAAGTCGAAAGACCGCTGCCAGCGCTCGAAGTCGGCATCGAGAGGCTGCCGGAAGCGTCCCGACCACATCTTCATCGTGATACCTCGGATTTCGTCACCTCTGCTCTCAAAGCTTCCGCGCGTGCCCGGGCGCGGGAGCGAGACGGCAGCCCCAGAATGCGGATGAAGCCCTCCGCGTCTTTCTGGTCGTAGCTGTCGCCCATGGTGAACGACGAGAGATCGGTGCGGTATAGCGAATACTCGGAATGGCGGCTCACCACCGACACGTTGCCCTTATACAAAGACAGCGTCACCGTGCCCGTGATGTCCTGCTGCGTGTTCTCGACGAAGGCGTCCAACGCCTCGCGCAACGGCGTGAACCAGAGGCCGAAATAAGCCAGCTCCGCATATTTCAGTCCCACGTGCTGCTTGAAGTGCATCACGTCGCGCTCCAGACACAGAGCTTCGAGTTCCCGGTGCCCGGCAATCAGCAACGTTCCGCCTGGCGTCTCGTAACACCCGCGCGATTTGATGCCTACAAATCGGTTCTCCACCAGGTCGATCCGGCCGATGGCGTTGCGTCCGCCGATTTCGTTCAGCAGTTCGACCAGCGAAACTGGATCGAGCTTCATGGTGTTCACTGAGACCGGAACGCCCTTTTCAAAACCGATGACGACCTGTTCTTCGCGATCCGGAGCATCCTGCGGCGAACGGGTCAACTGCCACGTGCTGGGGAAAGGAGCGTTGCCGGCGTCTTCCAGTTCCCCGCCCTCATGGCTGATGTGCCACAGGTTGCGATCGCGGCTGTGAATCTTCTCCCGGCTGGCGGCGACGGAAATTCCCCGCTTCTCGGCGTAGTCGAGGCAATCTTCCCTCGACTTCAGATTCCACTCCCGCCACGGCGCAATCACTTTCAGTTCCGGAGCCAGTGCCTGGTAAGCCAGTTCGAAGCGGACCTGATCATTTCCCTTGCCGGTGCAGCCGTGCGCGACTGCAGTTGCGCCTTCTCGCAGCGCCACCTCCACCTGGTGCTTGGCGATGACCGGCCGCGCCAGTGAAGTTCCCAACAGATACTTGTGCTCGTATACCGCGCCCGCTTTGAGCGCTGGAAACACGTATCCGGTGAGAAATTCCTCGCGCATGTCTTCCACGACAACTTTGCTGGCCCCGGTCTTATAGGCTTTTTCGACGACGGCTTCGATGTCGTCTCCCTGGCCCACGTCTCCGACCATGGCGATCACGTCGTAGGCGTAGTTTTCCTTCAGCCAGGGAATAATGATGGAGGTGTCGAGCCCTCCGGAATAAGCAAGCACCACTTTCTCGGATACTCTCTCGGATACTCTCTCAGCCATTCGCATTCCTCGAATTCGTGCGGCCCACCTTGCCACCCAGCAGTAGTAACAGGATGGCCTTCTGCACATGCAGGCGGCTTTCCGCCTGGTCGAACACCACGGAACGGTCCGAATCCATCACAGCGTCGGTGATCTCCAATCCGCGGTGCGCGGGCAAGCAGTGCATGAAGACGGCGTGAGGCGCCGCGCCGGCCACGAGCTTTTCGTTCACCTGATAGGGCGGGAAAATGCGATCGCGCTCCTCGGCTTCGTGCTCGTGACCCATGCTGGTCCAGGCATCAGTATAGACCGCGTCCGCCGCGTCCACAGCCTGGTTTGGATCGTTCAAGATCTCGATGACCGCGCCGGTCTGTTGTGCAATATCTTGCGCATCCGCGACGATCTGCGCATCAGGGCCGTAACCCGGAGGCGTGGCGATGCGAATTTTCGAGCCGAGCGTGGCCGCAGCCAGCAGCAAAGAATGGGCCACGTTATTTCCATCGCCAACGTAGGCCAGGCATATTTTCTTCAGATCGCCGAACCTCTCCATCAAGGTGAAGTAGTCGGCGAGCGCCTGGCAGGGATGTTCCAGGTCGCTGAGCGCGTTGATTACCGGGACACAGGCATGCTCCGCCATTCCTTCCACGGTGCTGTGCGAATAGGTGCGCAGCACGATGGCATCGATCCAGCGTTCCAGGTTGTGCGCAATGTCGCTCAATTTCTCCCGCGCATCAAG
>JBGQIG010000164.1:0-6761 GCA_041498365.1 Terriglobia bacterium
CGGACATACTCGCTGGGAGTGCCCCAATCGCCGGAAGCTACCTGCCCTTCAACATAGTTCTTAAGAGCTTCGGGGAGGGAGATATTCAATGAGGTCATGGCCATGGCGTCATAATATGTCATTTTATGACGGCAATCAAATGAAAGGTTCGCCGGGTCGCTTTGGAAGTCAGTACACAATCCCGAGCGGGTGGTGCCAGACGCTGAAGAAAGCAGGTCCCTCCACTCCGCTTGCTTCGCTTCGCTCCAGTCGGGATGACAGAGTTGTGCGATTTCTGCCCTGGTGCCACTTTCCACGGATCTGCCACCATCCCGTCTGCATCCAACCCCTGCCGGAACAACTTACGAGGTGAGCAATGAAAGTCGGACTAATCGGGTTGGGGAACATGGGATCGGGGATGGCGGCGAACCTGCTCAAGGGCGGGCATGAGGTCACGGTGTACAACCGCTCGCCCAGCAAGGCGCAGGCACTGGTGACGCAGGGCGCGCGCTACGCCGCCCTGGTGGCGGACGCCTGCCGGGGCGACGCGGTGATTACGATGTTGGCGGATGACAACGCGGTGGAAAGCGTCGTCTTCGGCAATGTGGGCGCTGGTGGCGGCGGGGCCGTCGGCAGCGGGGTGCTCGAAAGCTTAGCCAGGGGCGCGATTCACATTTCCTCGAGCACGATTAGCGTAGCCCTTTCGCAAAGACTGGCCGCAGCACATTCGGCGAGAGGGCAGCGCTTTGTCTCGGCTCCGGTGTTTGGACGGCCCGAGGCGGCAGCTGCGGCAAAGCTCTTTATCGCCGTGGCCAGCGCGCCGGATGCGGTGGACGCCTGCATGCCTCTGTTCGAGGCCATCGGGCAGAAGACTTTTCGCTTTGGCGAAAATCCGCCCGACGTGAATCTGGTCAAGCTGAGCGGCAATTTCCTGATTTCATCCGTGATCGAGGCGCTGGGTGAGGCGATGGCGCTGGTGGGCAAGGCTGGTCTGGATCAGCACCAGTATGTTGATTTCCTGACCTCCACTCTTTTCAATGCGCCGGTCTACAAGACCTATGGCGGACTGATCGCCGACAAGAAGTTCGAGCCCGCGGGGTTCGCGGCTCCCCTGGGATTTAAGGATAACCGTCTGGTGCTGGCCGCGGCCGAAACGCTACGTGTGCCGTTACCCCTGGCAAGCCTGATTTACAACCGCTTCCTGACCTTGCTGGCTCGCGGCGGCGAGTCGCTGGACTGGTCGGCCTTCTCACAGCTGGCGGCGGAGGATGCTGGGATGCCGAGCCTGTCTGTGGGTCGCGACGCTGTGGCCAGAAACAGCAGGTCCCTCGACTCCGTGAAAAGATCCGCGGTGCGGATCATTTCTCTCCGCTCGGGATGACAAGCTAGTATTCGGATGACAAGGTAGCAAGGTAGCAAGAGATGGAAAGTCCCCACCCTGTCGTTCCAAAGAACGGAACGACGAGGGTGGGGCACCCTCTACTTTCTTGCAGCGACCTGTTTGCGCAGGCGTTCTTCTTGCTCTCTGAGCTCGGGCGTGAATTCGGCGCCGAAGTCCTCCGCCTCGAACACCTGGCGAATTTCGATCTCCGTTCCGCCGTCGAAAGGACTGCGCTTGAGCCACTCGATGGCCTCTTCCATGGACTTGACCTGCCACAGCCAGAAACCCGCGATCAGCTCTTTGGTCTCGGTGAAGGGTCCGTCAATCACGGTCTGCTTCCCGCCAGAGAACTTGATGCGCTTTCCCTTTGAGCTGGGATGAAGTCCCTCGGCCGCCAGCATCACGCCGGCTTTCACCAGCTCTTCATTGAACTTGCCCATTTCGGCCAGAATTTTCTGGGTCGGCATAACGCCCGCCTCCGAGTCCTTGTTGGCCTTGACTATCACCATCAATCGCATCGTAATGACTCCTCTTGATTCTAGGTTTGGAGCTGGCTTCCGGACGGTTTTGCCCGGCGGCATATCAGCTCTCTACTTTGACGTCGAATGTGGGGCTGTCAGATCGACAGGTCCGGCATCTTTTTGAAATATCTGTTAAGTGACGGCAATGACTTGACTTTAGCGTCTCGCGCCTACTGTTGCTATCAGTTGAAATTAAGCTTAAGTTGAATGCCCTCGGCCTGGCAGGCTCGGGCGGAGACTATGAACTTGTACGTGCCGCAATTCAGGCCCAGTTTCTGGCCCGAAATTGAGACGGCTCCATATTAATCAGCGCCATGCGCAGTCAGCAGAAAGGATGAGCATGAAGCCCGGCTCCTTGTTTCTATTGCTCTTGGTGGCGGCCGCGGTGGCGTGGAGCCAGCCGCAGCCGCCTCCGCCAGCGCCCGCGATTTCTCTGGGACCCGAGGTCCATTCAGACAACAGCGTTACTTTCCGGTTCCGAGACCCCAACGCCAGGGAAGTCTCACTTGAGCTGGAAGGCGCGAAGGCGCCGCCCATGCAGAAAGATGACCAGGGGGTGTGGAGCCTCACGACTGCTCCGCTGGCGCCGGATTTCTATGGCTACTCATTCGTGGCCGATGGCGTGAGTCTGATCGACCCGTCCAATTCTCTGCTGAAACCGAACCTGCTGCATACCCAGAGTCAGGTCCACGTGCCTGGGCCGGCATCTTTGCCGTGGGAGGTCGGCGGCGTACCCCATGGCGTGGTCCACCACCACTTCTATCGGTCGGGAGTAGTAGGAGACGAGAGGGATTTTTATGTTTATACGCCGGCCGGCTACGATTCCCCGGCGAAGCAAGCCTACCCGGTGCTCTACTTGCTGCACGGCTTCAGCGATGACGCCAGCGGGTGGACCGCGGTAGGGCGCGCCAATGTGATCCTCGACAACCTGATCGCGCAAGGGAAGGCCAAGCCGATGATCGTGGTCATGCCACTGGGTTACGGCGCTCCCGAAATTGTCGCACACGGGTTTGGGGCATTCGCCCATGCTGATCTCCGGCAGCGGAACTTCGACAGATTCAGCCAGGCTCTGCTCACCGAAGTGATTCCGCAGGTGGAAGCGGCGTATCGGGTGGCAAAGGACCGAAACTCGCGCGCGATTGCGGGACTGTCGATGGGGGGTGCTGAGTCCCTGCTGACCGGATTGAATGCTTTGGACAGATTTGCCTGGATTGGCGCATTCAGTTCGGGAGGGCTTGCGGAGGACTTCAGCGCGGAGTTTCCGGGACTCGACTCGAAAGCCAATCAGAAATTGCGAGTGCTGTGGATTTCGTGCGGTACCGATGACCGTCTCATCGATCTGAACCGGAAGTTCCGAGGATGGCTCACTTCCAAGGGAGTGCAGCACGCTGACATTGAAACGGCGGGCGCGCACACGTGGATGGTCTGGCGACGCAACCTGGCGGACTTTGCGTCACTACTGTTCCGGTGAGAGACCAGAGTATAGATCAGCCAGACAGAGTGCGCTTTCGAGTGATCGGAGTGCCTCGCGTTCTCCTTATCCAAAACGACTGTTGGCAGGGCGCCGGAACCCGCCCATGAAATCGTCCAATTCCTGCAATGTGAACGGCTTGTGCAGGACCGAAGACCCCGAAACAAAGGCATAGTGCTGTTCGGGATTTTTCTCCCGCAAGGCGTCAATAAGTTTGGAGCCGCCACCACTGGTACCGCGCACGAATGTCAGACTGATCAGGACAACATCGAAAGGTCCATCGTCACAGTAAGTACGGAACGCATCACTGCAGTTTGACGCCAGCCCTACTTCGTAACCAAGCCGGTTGAGCATGACACCGGTAAGTTTCAGGGTCGTATCTTCCGCGTCCACCACCAGGATTTTCATGGGTCCTCTCTGTAACACAGTTTGTGAAACAGCGGGGCTTCCCGGACATTTTAACGCCAGAGCGCGGCTGGCACATGGGCGCCTGTGGCTCGCCGCCAGGTGGAATCCGCAAAGGATGACGGCCGCGAAAGCAAAACAGGACTCACCCGGTCTTGGGCTTGTACTGCTGCTCTTGTGCCGAGGCCCACTTGGCGTGTTCCTGCGAGACCAGCGATTCGATCCTCTCGGCCAGCAGAGCGTGGGGATCGGGTGTACTGGCATAGGGAGACGCCTTGCCCAGGTACACGTATTTCTCATGCTTCAGGGATTCGCAGGTAGACCGATACGCGGCCCAATTCTGCTGGTACTGATTAAGGTGAAGCATTCCTTCGAGCACCGTGATCAGCACGCCAAGGCCCCCCGTCCCCCAACCAATATGCTGCAGATTGAACGCCGCGAGGAACGGAATCAGTGCCGCGGCCAGAATCTCGATCATCTTGATCCGCTTGAAGGCGCGCTGGTTGTACAGGCTCTTGCGGTCATACCAGGCAATCTGATCTTCCAGGCGCCCCATGATCGGATCTGCTTCGGGTGGGTTGGTGGCAGCCGTACTCATAGGGTTGTGATTCCAAGTCGCGCCAGGACAATGCGGCAGAAATCCAAGTTGCGGGTAATTCTACATCGTAAGAGCAAATTGTCGAGCCCTGGCTGAAAGGGAATTGGCGTGGTATCGACAACGCCGTTTGCTTAGTTGTCGGGCAGACCAACCGCGCTGCTCTGGGCGAAATTGCGGAAGCTCTGGGAATAGGTTTGGCAATATTGACGCCAGCCGTCCTGGACAACGTCAATCTTGGCCCACTTTGCGAATATCTGGGACCAGCCCTGGGCATGCGGATGGTTTCGCTTCTCGGGCAAGACCAGATTAAGCTCGCTAAAAACGAGCCACATGAATTCGATCAGTTCGGAAGAGAAACGCACGGCGTACTGGATCTGGTCCACGTTCCGTCCCGTCTTCCAGGCGTCACCGCCCGGAGCGAACAACATATCGAAGAGACCGGGCAGGTGCACGTCATTGCGCAGCTCCTGCAACAACGAATCATAACGCGCAGTATGCGTGCCGGAGTGGCGCTCCATCTCTGGAGTGGGAGCGCACCAGATGTTCCCGAGGCTCTTGAAATACGCGGCGCGGCCCTGGATGGTTGCGCAATCCAGCGAATCCGGCTCGGCGGGCTCAAACACCGAGAAAGCCACATGGTGACCCAGGCGGCGATAGCTTTCAAATTGTGACTCGGTGAACCACTGGTTCACTGTGGTGTCGTGTGGAAACGTCGGATGTTCCTTCTTGTAGCTGAGGATGTCGGCGGGCTCGTCTCCTGTGAGCGATGACTTGATGTAGACGACGACCCCTGGCGCACCCGAATCTTCTGGATACCGGATAGAGCCCACTACGCAATGTGCGGCGCTGCGCTGGGTATCCCCCATGTGGTGGAGTGGCCGTAGATCGAGCGCGATCTCTGCGCCAAAATCAATACGGCACTTGCGTATGGCCATTCCAATGCCTTGAAAACCAAGGTCGCCATCATCTTCGCTGTCACAGATCACAATGAATCGGCAGCGGCGCCGGACCAGCTCATACAGTCCCATGTTGTCGAAGTGACCGCCATCGGTGAGATAAACGTACTTGCTGGTGTCGTTCGTCCGGCCGAGTAGTTCCTTGATCAGGGATATCAGGGAAAAGTGAGGCGAAGGCCATGGATAAGGGTCGCGGAGCATCTCCCAATTGCCATCCGGCCGGACTTCGCCTTCATGCTCCAATCGGGTGCCATTTTCGCTGAGGACGCGGGGGTTCCGAAGCCACCAGCCAAGCCGGACGTTGAACACGGTGAGGAGAAAAGCTGTGGCTGCATTGCTGTGGTAGCCCGAGTTGGGACTGAGTGCTGCGCCGGAGATCGCGACCGCGGTGTTGATATGGATGCCAGGCCGCGGATAGGCATAGTTTGCCGTGTCCACGAAACCATTAAAACGCAGATTGGCGCGGCCCCTGGCTGCGGTCCAGCCGACATCGTAGCCGGAATAGAGTGGCGTGAAAGCAAACGAAGCCGCTTTGCGCTCCTGCCACGCCAGGTCATCCCCAAAGGTGAGATTCAGCGCGGTGCAGAAAATTGGAAAGGGTCCGTAGTAACCATGGCCAGGCAGCAGATCACTGACCGGCACATTGGCGTCAGCTTCATCAAAGCCGGTGAATGGGTTTGGATGGCGGGGAATGTTGGAAGCTCCCAGGTAACAACGTGCCAGACGATTTCGATAAAAGGCGTGCAAGGAGAATTCGTTGATATCTACTCTCCAAGCAAACAGTAGGCAAACCAGCGCCGGCACAAAGAAAACCGCAATCAGGGCGAACGGACCCGCCGACCGGGCCGTCCTGAGCACAGTGTCAGCCCACGCGGAGATGAGAAGCAGCAGGCCGGCAATGAATACATAGGGTGCAACCAGAGCCACAAACTCGAGGGGACTGAACGCAGTCGCAGCTGAGTCACTCTTGGCCCCGGAGGTCTGGGAGCTCTTAGCTGCAAACAAGCCGCCCAGCGAAGTTACGAGCCAGGCGACGAGCGCCGATTCGCCTGCCCAGAGCTTGTGCCAAAGCCATACCACGGCAAAGTAACCAAACAGAGAAAAGCCGAAAGAGAGAATCCACAATAGACCCCACAGACCCATCCAGGCGGCGAGTCTGGAGAGCCACTCGCGGCGCGCGTCCTGAAAAGTTCGTCCGAGGAGCCCCACGGCCAAGAGCATGGTGAGAAGCGGTCCTACGAGAATAAGTGGAGGCTCAATCACAAGTGCGAGACGCCACCAATATCCCCCAGCGAACGAAGAAAGCTTTGCGCCCAGGACGACGACTCCCACCATCCATATCGCTCCGCAAACAGCCGCAAGAAGCGATGCGGCGGACATAGCGAGGATCGCGAAGACAAACTTAAGGTGGGAATAGCATTTTGGCTTTTCTTTCCAGAACTCTCTGACG
>JBGQIG010000165.1:0-6760 GCA_041498365.1 Terriglobia bacterium
CGCCGCCTCGGCGATGCACTCGCGCAGCATCTGCAGGGTCGGATCGATCTCGCGCCGTTTTCGCTCGTCCAGCACGATGCGGAACATCTCCCAGGGATCCTTCATGGATTCGAAATGATCGCGCTTGTCCCCCAGCACGTGGACCAGCTTGACGATGCGCCAGCCCTGCAGCTCCTTCAGGCTGGTGCTGACGTTCGACCGGGCGACGGACAGGGTTGAAGCGATGTCCTCGGCGTTCAGCGGCCGGGGCGACATGAACAGCAAGGCGTGGATCTGGGCGACGGTGCGGTTGATGCCCCAGCGCGTTCCCATCTCGCCCCAGTGGAGGACGAACTTTTTCGTTACGGGCGCTAGTTCCATAATTTCTGTCAATACAGAAATTACAGCATGGAAGGGCTGGATGTCAAGTGGGGAAAAACCCTAGAGGCCGGGGGGTCCTGAACAGCTTCTGGGAGACGCACGAAGGAAGCAAGGGGTGGTGCGATGGTTGGTAGTGCGTCCGGTTGAAAGGCCCAAGCCACTTCCCAGGTGTATCTTCCGGCACCATCTCGGCGGGTTGGGCGTTATGCGTCAAGTTGATGCGGAACAGTCCAGCTTCCGGATGGGGCGCCACCAAACAACGATTCAGCTCTTCAGGTCGGTGCCTGGTCCAGAGAATCCCGAACGGCACCAAGCAGCGGGATACCCCAAATGAAATTCTCGCCGAGCACAACCACGCTGCCAGCGCCGACGAGCCCCTGATGCAAAGCTGCCAGCGCGCGACGGCGATCGAATGCAACTGCGCGAGTGACCGCCGATTACCCGTCAAGATGCTTGACGAAGGCTACGGGCGGCGGACCAGCCCGAGAGCCAATCAGCCAGTCCAGGCGCTCTTCCAGTTCTTCCTCGCTCGCCGGTCCAGTGACGCGGAATACAATGTGTCCTTGCCGGTCGAGAAATGCCGTTGCGGGAACGGCCAGTCCCATTCCCAGCCGGTCGAGATCGTCACGATTCGCGCCGAGCCAAACGGGGAAACGGACTTGGTTCCGGATCACAAAGGCCGGGACCTGTTTTCGGGTCTTCGCGTCATCCAGTGAAGCAGCGATGAAGATGACACCGCGGGATCGATAGCTATCTTCTTCCTTCACCAGCAGGGGCATTTCCGCGTTGCACGGACCGCACCAGGTTGCCCAGAAGTTCACCAGCACGATCTTGCCACGGTAATCCTTCAGCCGTACTCGCTTCCCATCGATCGATTTGAGAACCAACCCGACTCCCCGGGTTTGCTGGGAGATTCCAGCCAAAGGAAGCAGCAGGCTGCCCACGATCAGAGTCTTGAGCATATCCATATGGCACCGTTACCTTGTCTTGGAACAGGTACAGACTACCGGCCGATTGTTCCGCGGCACGGACTCCCCTGCGGGCCCCAGGGAAGCCTTCTCAACCGTCGACCCTCCGCCAAACGAACGGCTCACTCCGATCGTGGCGACTGCCGCGTGCAAATGCCCATTTCGCCCCTCGACCGAGTGTGCCAGGGTGACGAACATCTGCCACGATGGCGTAACCGCGAACGACGCCCCGCCGCCAAAATCGAGAATGCTCGCCTTGGCTATCTGGTCGTGGTGAGTCCACTGATCGCCCGAGAGGCCTGCATGAAACAGGTTAAAGTTGAGTTCCAGCCCGCTGTGCGTGTACATCCCTTGCCCTGTAGCCAGAAGCGAGAGCCGCCGAGTCAGGAAGTAACCGAGTTGGAATTCGAAGTTGCTGCGATTCGGGGCAATGCCCAGAACGCGTTCGACAAATGCGTACGAATACTGGGCCTGCATGTAGGCCTTGGGAATCAATGGGGCGAGCCGGCGTCCAAAGTTTGTGCCAAAGTGATACTCCCGCTGGTCGCGCCCAGCCGCGGAGTGCGCAAAATACGTGTAGCTGTTGCTGGGAATGACTACTCTGAAAAAAGGAGTCAGAACTACTCCACGTTTCGTCAGATTGTAACGGACGTCGGCTGTGAAATCCTGAAGGGTGAAGTGATAGGTTCCGTCGTCCATGGGTAGCTGGTGCGGCTTCGGGCCATAATATCTTGAAGTAATATACGGCACCGCGACTCGCACGGCCAGTTTGCCGGTGAGAGAGTAGTCCACATCAACGGTCAGAGCATGCGAGAGGATGTGGCCGATATCGTGCGCATCACTGTTCTCGTAGACGTGATCAGCGACATAGAGGTTCTGATAACTCAATGAAACCGTTCCTTCACCTTTAGGGAACAGCCACGCCTGTGCGGAAACGGCGGAAGGGATCACCAGGGCTGCGCAAAGCAGCCGGGCCGCCGCGTCGAGAAAGTTAGACGGCCGGTACAACGCGCGGACTGCCTTTCTGGCCCACTACGGTAGCTCCTTTTTCGAACGCGTTTTCAGCGCGAACGCCATGGCTCGATCGATCGCCGAGAGGTAGCGGCCGGGAGAATTCGGCGCCGTCAGGACGCAGTGAAACTTCTTCTCGGCCTCCGCTGCCGCGGACTTGCTGGATTGAAAAACGACTGGCAATACCACTGGTTTGGAAGGAACCGACTGCGTGTGCCGTTCCAAGCTGTCGGCGTCCGCGGCGTCCACTAACAGAAGGTCGTATTTTTGGGCCCGCAGCACTTCGTCCAACCTGGCGGGGTCGTCCAAAGAGTAGAACGTGAGACCCACACGCTTTCCAGCGGATTGCCGCTCCAACTCTTTTACCACTCCCGCAGCCAGTGAGTTCCGGGGTGTGTAGGCCAGGATCGAAGCCGGGCGCGGACTCTCATTGACCTGGCGGAAACGGAGGTTTCCGAGAGTCAGCACCAGCTTGTCGCCGCACGCGAACGCAGCCGGTGAAACGAGCCCCCAGGCTGCCAGTAAGAGCGCGGCATCCAACGGTTTTCGCATGATTCCCCTCACTGCTGCTACTACACGGACGGAACGGGAGTGCGATTCATTATCAGGTGAAGCACCGGATGTGTCAAGTAAACCTCTCATTTCCATATGATCCACTCGGCTGCAAAACGCCTGAGGTGACCGGCTATGGCAGACGCCTCTGCCGAGGGCCGCCCGAACAAGTCCGGTGTGAATGCTCAAGCGGCAGGAATCTAATGCAGTCCGACCCGCCGAATGAGATCCTGGAACCTTGGTTCCTTGCGGAGGCTGTCGAATCTCGGATCAACCTCGAGCCACGCCATCATGGGAGAGCGCTGCTCGAAGGCCTTTTCCAGCCATGCAAGAGCTTGGTCCTTTTCGCCCATGCCGATATAAATCAGCGCAAAGTGGTGGGCCGCGATAGGAACCGTCTTCGATGTGCTCAGCAATCGGTCCAGGATCTTTTGCGCCTCGCCTTTCCTGCCGGTTATCCCATAGATGAATGCGATTTCCGGGGAAAGGCCCGGCTCTTCCCCGTAGAGGGCGATGCTCTTTCGAATCTCTTCCATGCCTTTGTCATACATCCGCTTATAAACGTAAGCCCACCCGAGCGAATCTCGCGGAGCGGCCTGATTGGGATAGAGTTCGAGCGTCTTCTGATATTGTTCGATGGCCGCGTCGTATTGACGCGCGCTCAAGTGCGCATCCCCCAGCTCTTCATTGGTTAGCGGTGAAAGTGGGTCCAACTCGAGGGCGCGTTTGGCTTCCGCGATGCTTTCCTCCCTCCGTCCGAGATGGCGCAGCATGTTGCTGTAGTATAAATGCGCCAACGGAAAACCGGGGTTGAGCTCGATGGCCCTTCTCGCTTCTCTCTCGGCTGCAGACGATTCCCAGTTATTGGCTCTCACCGACGCCATAGCGGCGTGAGCTTCGGGGAGGGTGTCATCCATCGCCAGAGCTTGGCTCGCCGCCTCCAACGCCCTGGGATGAACTTCCTCGGGCCGGGCTGCGCCGATCTGCTCAAGGCTCGCCAAGGCATCTGCCAGCCCGGCATAAGCGGAGGCGTAGTTGGGGTCCAGCTTGATCGCCTGCTCGAAGTGCTCGATGCTTTTCGAGAACCCATCTACCGTGAACCTGTTGTAGTAGTAGCGGCCCTTGAGGTAAGCGTCATAGGCGTCGGCGTTGACGGAACGGCTGCGCGCCAACCGTACCTGCTCCTGCGCTGTAAGTTTGGCCTGCACCTCGCCGGCAATGGCCCGAGCCACCTCGTTTTGTAAATCCAGAATGTCACCCAGACTTCGCTCGTAGGTCCTGGCCCAGAGTTGCTGGCCTGTGGCGGCGCGAATCAAGGCGGCTGTAATTCGCACCCGGTCCCCGGAACGAAGCACCGCGCCCGACACTACAGCCTCCACGTGCAATCGCTGAGCAATCTGCGCCAACGGCTGTTTGGTTCCCTTGTATTGCATCACCGAGGCGCGGGCAATAACCCGCAGCGCCCCGATTTGAGCCAGGTCGGCAGTCAGGGCTTCCGTCATTCCGTCGGCAAAGTATTCCTCGGCCGGGTCTCCGGAGAGATTCTCGAGCGGCAGCACGGCCATGGCGCCGATGTGCGTGTCGGCGGGAGAACCGGGCAGCCTCCAGTGCCATACGTCCAGATACAACAAAGGCAGCGCCAACACCAAAAGCCCCGCTGCGGCGGCCAGGATGACTCTGGGCTGCACGAAACGTTTCCGTACACTTCCGGCAGTCACTGCCTCCGCTGTGCCAACTTGGCCCAGTCCGTCCGTCCGGCCTTCTGGATTGGATTCCCCTTCCCCGGACGGTGCGGCTTCCGAGCGAACGTCCTGGCCAAAGAGGGGGGTTGACGGTTCGCTTCTAACCTGCTTTACGGCAGCGACGAACCTGTAGCCCCTCTTGGGAATCGTTTGGATGTAATCGCCTCCATCGGGGGGCACGCCCAACTGCCTTCGAAGGATCGAAATGTTTGAGGAGAGATTGCTCTCTTCCACAAAGGTGTCGGGCCACACGGCGCTCATCAGGTCCTGGCGAGCCACCAACTCCCCTCGCTTCTCGACCAGAATCAGGAGCACTTCCACAGCCTTCGGTTCCAGGGCAACGATCTTCTCGCCGCTGACAAGAAGATGAGCTTCCCGATCGAGGCGGAACTGGCCGAACTCGTAAATGACTCTTGGCCGGTTCGTGGATTGGCCTCCTGGATGCGCCCCCCATTCTACCGTAGTCTCCGCGGTCGAGCCCGCGAAAGTGGTTTCTTTTCATCGCGCTGCTTGCGTTCGGATTTTCCCAAGAAAAACCCGAGACTTTCCCCAGGACTCATTTCTCCAACTCGGCTAAGGTTTCGCCATGCCGCACCAGACACTTTCATGCGCGGCGAAAGAGGAGAAACCCATGATTACGAAAACCGACGCTGCCAGACCCGGACAATCGGTGCTGGTGGAACATCACGACCTACAACTCGCCATGCCGGCAGCCGGGAACCGGCGCGTTTGGCCGATCTTTTGGCGACTTGGCGCAGCCGCGCTGCTCGCGGTGGTGGCGTTCAGCCAGGTGAGCCCGCCGCAAATCATACCGTTGGCGCAGGGCTCCAACCCAGACAACAACGTCATTTTGCATACGAAGGGAGCGACTGATGTGCTGCAGATTGACCTGATCTTTCAGCCTGGAGAAACTACCGGATGGCACATTCATCCGGGTCCCGTGGTGGTCGTGATAAACACTGGCGCGCTCACCGAAATTCACAGCAATGGCTGCATGACCGTCCACCCTGCCGGTTCGGCGTTCTTTGAAAGCCCGGACGAGGTGCACAATGTCGTCAATCAGACTGGCGGCGTCACTGAAGTTTTCGCGACGTTCCTGTCGCCAGCTGGTACCCAGCCTCTGATCCCCGCATCTGACCCGGGAAACGTCTGCCGCAATTGAAGCACGAGAACTGACCGTTGGCGCGGCTGTGGCGGCCTGGCAATAGGTGATTTCGACCTCCGCAGGTGGGGCGCCGCAGCCAGCGTCGACGGCGAAAGCATAGCGACGGATGAGGCTCGGAACGATTATTTCGCCGGCTGGCAGCCCAGCAATTCCGTTTTCAAGGCGTGTCCGAGGTTACGCCAGAGGGCGGGTAATCCAGAACCGGTTAATCGGGAGATGGGGACCTGCCACCGCGCGACACTGAACTCGCCGTGGGGCCTGGAGCATGTCCAGAACCACGTGGTCCTCTTACTGAATCATTCGATGAGCTGCGCCGAGAACTGCCGCTGAACGGCAATTGATCGACCGAGCCAACCAAAGTAATTTCCGTAAAACCCACGGCTATTTTGCATCAGACTCATAAACGTGGATTCGTTGATTGCGGCAGGATCGCCAATCCGGAAGCAATCCACATGAGCGTATAGTCGCCAACCCGTAGAAGTGATCGTCTGCTGGACAGACTGACCCGCTACTTGATGCCTCACAAGCCCTTAAGCGTCCCCTTGGCTTTCTGCTGGTGGGCCTCACGCACGAGGAAATCGAGTTTTCCAACCTGGGAGTCGGCTTCGATCTGCTGGTCCCAGCGGTGCCAGTCCGCCTTCGAGAGCCACCGGAAGAGCTCAGCGAACTCGTCACGGAAGCTTTTCGATCTCGGCCTTGAGTTCCTCTGTCTTCGACACGGTGTTTAGAGGGCCAGCGATTTCAAGTAGCGGCGGAAGTCGGCGCCCAGGTCTTCGCGGCGCAGGGCGAGTTCCACGGTGGCTTGCAGGAACCCCAGGCGATCGCCGGCGTCGTAGCGGGCGCCCTCGAAGCGGTAGGCGTAGACAGGCTCCCGGTCGAGCAGATGGCGGATACCGTCGGTGAGCTGGATTTCGCCCAGTTGGCCGGGCGCGGTCTCGGCCAGGGCGTCGAAGATGCCGGGC
>JBGQIG010000166.1:0-6749 GCA_041498365.1 Terriglobia bacterium
ACTGCGCGACAAGGTGCCGCCCATGGCTCGGGCCTCGCTGGCCGCGGGTGCTGACGCGCTTTTGATCGAAGTCCACCACGATCCGGATAAGGCGCTTTCCGATGGCGCGCAGTCGCTCTTTCCTGAGCAGTTCGCCAAGTTGATGGACGAGTTGCGCATGATCGCCCCGGCGGTGGGACGGAAAGTGGCGTAACGTTCCTTACCACGGAGACACAGAGGCACGGAGAAGTACGATTTGTTTATTGTTTATTGTTTATTGCTCTCTGGATGAGCTGCCTCTCTGCCGCGGATCCGTTGACTAAGAGATTAGGTATTTCGAATTTTCTCCGTGCCCCTGTGTCTCCGTGGTAAAGCCAATGCCGATTCGCCAAATCACCATCATCGGAACGGGCCTCATCGGCGGCTCTTTTGGGCTGGCCCTGAAGAAGCGGCGCTTCCCGGGCCGAATCATTGGCTGCGACCAGGCGCCGGTACTAAAGCAGGCCCGGGAGAGAGGCGCAATTGACGATGCTCACGCGAATCCCTCCGACGCGGTGCGAGGCAGCCAGGTGGTACTGCTGGCGGCGCCGGTCGGCGCAATCATCGAGTTAATCGGGCTTCTGGGCCCGGCGCTTCCGCCCAAGACTTTGCTGACCGATGTGGGCAGCACCAAAGCCGAAATTCTGGCGCGAGCCAGCGCAACTTTCGGCAAGGACACTGCCCGTCGCTTTCTCGCCGGACATCCCATGGCCGGCAAGGAACAGTCAGGCGTGGAAGCTGCCGACCCTGATCTATTTCAGGGCGCGGTGTGGTTTGTAACGCCGGCTCCGGGACAGAAGGTATTTGAAGGCGTGAGCGGAGAATTTCTGGGCTGGGTGGAAAAGATAGGAGCGGGGGTGGCCAGCATGGACCCTGATGCGCACGATCAACTGTGTGCCTGGATCAGCCACTTGCCGCAAATGATTTCTACCGCCCTGGCTGCGGCCCTGGTGGACGAATATGGCGAAGACGCACCTCTGCTCGAGACCGGGGGGCGGGCCCTGCGCGAGATGACACGTATTTCGGCCAGTCCTTATTCCATGTGGCGCGACGTTGCGCTCACCAACAAGAAAAATATCAGGCAAGCACTGCTGAAGATCGAACAGCGGCTGGCGCATATCCGTGAGAATCTGGATACGCGGGAATTGGCCATTGAGTTCGAGCGGGCGCATCATTTAAGAAAGATGGGAATTGAACCACAGAGGACACAGAGGACACGGAGGAAATGATCGTCGTGCTGTTCGGTGAATTCGGTCAGCGTCCGTTGAGTTCGATTTTCATTTAGAATTTCTACTTTATGCACAAGGTCGTTGCCAGCGCTGACGAGGCTATTAAGGACGTGTTCGACGGCGCCACGGTCATGATCGGTGGATTCGGGCTGTGCGGAATTCCGGAGAACCTCATTCGGGCCCTGGTTCGCAAAGGTGTGAAGAACCTTACTACGATCAGTAATAACGTCGGAGTGGACGGCCTCGGCAATGGCCTGTTGCTGTCCGCGGGACAGATCCGCAAACACATCGGAACTTATGTCGGGGAAAACAAGCTGCTCGAGCAAATGGTTTTGCAGGGCAAGGTGGAACTGGACCTGGTGCCGCAAGGGACGTTTTCAGAAAGGATTCGCGCCGGTGGCGCCGGCATCCCCGCATTTTTCACGCCTACGGGAGTCGGCACTATCGTGGGCGAGAACAAGGAGACCCGTGAGTTCGACGGACGGCAATACATCATGGAGCGCGCCCTGAAAGCCGATTTCGCCTTTATAAAGGCGTGGAAGGGCGATAAGTGGGGCAACCTGGTGTATCGCAAGACAGCGCGGAATTTTAACCCCATGATGGCGACAGCAGCGAAGGTAACCATTGCCGAGGTGGAGCACTTGGTGGAGGTGGGTGAGCTTCAGCCGGACCTGGTTCACACGCCAAGCGTGTATGTGAATCGCATTTTTCAAGGTGAACTGTTTGAGAAGAGGATCGAGAGGAGAACGGTGAGAAAAGTGGTCAGTGGCTAGTGGTCAGTGGCCAGCCATGCGCGATTGCTAACCACCGACCACTGTTCACTGATCACTGACCACTACAGATGTCCACTCCCGCTCAGCCCGGCAAAGATTTCGACAAACGTGAGCGCATCGTAAGACGCATTGCCCGCGAACTGCGCGACGGCTATTACGTGAACCTGGGGATCGGGATGCCGACGCTTGTGGCGAATCACGTGCCTGCCGGCATCGACGTGATTCTGCAGTCCGAGAACGGCATGCTCGGCATCGGCCCCTATCCGGTCGAGGGCGACGAGGATTGCGATCTGATCAATGCGGGCAAGGAAACGGTCAGCGAAATGAAAGGCACGGCTTACTTCTCCAGCGCCGATTCGTTTGCCATGATTCGCGGCGGCCACATTGACCTGAGCGTGCTCGGCGCGATGGAGGTGGATGAAGAAGGCAATCTCGCGAACTGGATGATTCCGGGCAAGATGGTCAAAGGCATGGGTGGCGCGATGGACCTGGTGGCGGGCGCGCGCCGCGTGATTGTTGCGATGGAGCACACCACAAAAGATTCCCAGCCCAAAATTCTGAAGAAGTGCACCTTGCCTCTGACCGGCGTGAAGGTTGTGAATACGATCGTCACCGAGATGGCGGTGATTCAGGTGACGCCCACCGGACTGGTGTTGGAAGAGGTCGCCCCCGGATTGACCGCGGACGATGTGCAGCGTGTGACCGAGCCTACGCTCATTCTCAGTCCCAGCCTGAGAGTCATGGAAGGCTGAGTTCGCGACGCCTGCGGTCGGAAAACCTAAAGATCATCAACCACGACCTAATTCAGTTCGTACCACTTTTCGCCCTGGCCGCCTCGAACTCGTCGCCCTTCTGCCAGCCCACCAGCTTCGGCTGGCTGGCTGCCTCCCAGCCCAGGGCGAAGCCGAATCGGGCCATCACGGCATCACCCGTGAAATCCATGTCGGCATGATACTCATCGCTGGGCTGGTGATAGTTCTTCGCGGTGTATTCATTTGCCTGCTGCATGCCCCAGGCCGCGTCGTGCCCTTTGTATTTGACGCCTTCGTTGATGGAAAACGCGGGAATGCCCACGCGGGCCAGGCTGAAGTGGTCGGAGCGATAGTAGTGTCCTGCTTCAGGGTGCGAATCAGGGCGAATCGCCAGCCGAAATTCCTGCGCCAGCGCCTGTACGGTTGGATAAACAGTTGTGCGCTCGGCACCCGATACTTCTATTTCTTCCGGAGATCCGAGAGGTGGAACGTCGTCATAGTTCAGGTCGATAGTAATTTTTCCTGCGGGAATCGGAGGGTGTTTGCCCAGATACTCGGAGCCCAGCAGACCTTGTTCCTCGGCAGTCACGGATGCGAACAGGATAGACCGTCGTGGTTTCTGTGCCGCCGACGCAAAGGTACGAGCCAGTTCAAGCAGGATGCCACATCCGGTGGCATTGTCGTTCGCGCCGTTATAGATGTTGTCTCCCGGCATATCGGGACGAATGCCAAGGTGATCATAGTGCGCCGTGTACATCACCGCTTCAGTCTTCAGTTTGGGATCGGAGCCGGGAAGCATGGCAATCACATTATTTGATTCAAAGGGTCGAACCCGGCTCATCATGTGGGCTCGCAGCTTCACCGGAAGCGGCACGGGGCGAAAGTCGCGCGAGCGCGCATCCGTCATCAACTGGTCCAGGTCCATGCCCGCCGTGGCGGCCAGATCCCTCGCTACATCGAGATGGATCCATGAAGCAACCTTCAACCTGGGCGAGCCGTCGAGCTTGAGATACGACTTTTCTCCCGAATTCGAGTTGCGCACGACTTCCCAGGGATAACTTGCCATATCGGTCTTGTGGATCAGAATCGCGCCCACCGCCCCCTTGCGGGCGGCCTGCTCGTACTTGTAGGTCCAACGGCCGTAGTAAGTGAGCGCCTTACCTTTGAAGAAAGTGGGATCGTCGGAAGTGGGCTCGTTCACCAGCATCAGCAGGACTTTGCCCTTCATGTCGACTCCCTTGTAATCGTCCCATTGATACTCCGACGCCTCCACCCCATAGCCGACAAATACGATATCTGCATTCACAGTTGAATCCAATTGTTGAGTTTCGTCATGAGCGACATAGTCGGTGAGCTGCTTCAGATCCCTGGCAGGCCCCTTGGCTGGGACGAGCGAAAATGTGGACTCAGGCGCGAGCGTGATGCCGACCATGGGAACTTTCTGCATGTAGGTGCCGTTGTCGCCCGCAGGCTTCAGGCCGTCCTGGGCGAATTGCGTGGCTATGTACTCGGCGGCGATGTCGCCACCACGCTGTCCTGTTCCACGGCCTTCGAGCAGATCGTGAGACAGGAAGCGCACGTGCGCCCGGATGCGCTCGGCATCGATTTTCTGAAAGGCGGCGATGGCGGCTGGCGGGAAGTGAACCGAAATCGGCCGCTGGGATGAACTCCAGGCCCAGACACCGTAGATCAGGAAAATCAAGGACAAAAGGACCAGGCTCTTGCGCATGCTTCGGGGCTCCTCGTGCAATGAGAACTTTGTATTGTACGGGAAGCAACAGATTGCGGGTGGAGGTGTTCCGGAAGTGTCATCCTGAGCGAAGTAGCTGCTTTTGCTTCGCGAATCGGCGGCTCCCCTCAGGATGACGTTGCCCGCGACCGCGGGCTAGTTTTTCGATCCTCAGCCGGCGCGGAAGTCTGCTATCTCCTCATCCGGATGGAAGAGCGGCTTGGGACCGTCACTCGCGGCTTCGGCGGCGCGCTGGTTGAATTCTTCCATCTCTTTCCGTATCCAACCCACACTGGAGATCTCGATTCCGCCGTCCTGGGCGATCCAGAAGATGGTAGGGACGTTGGTGAGTCCGTAAGCATTCGATACGGGGTAGGTGCTGGTGTCGTCGAGCAGGACTGGAAAAGTCACTCCGTATTCTCTTATGAAAGCGGCTGTATCTTTCTTGGGGTTCTGTGAAATACCGACGATGGTGACGGCCCTGTTTCCGTGCACCTCATAGATCCGCTGCAGGAAAGGGAATGCGTACTGGCAGGTGGGGCAAGAAACTTTGAAAAATGCCGCCAGGACCGGGCCGCGGGCAAGGGCTTCGCGCAACGAAAGCTTCTTACCGTCCATTGTTTCCAGGGTGAAGTCTGGAGCTGTCGTTCCCGGGGTCAAAGCAGCCATCGCGCCTCCTTTGAAGACATGTTGCAGCCACTTCATGGTTTGTTCCTGGGCTGCCTCTCTTAGATGACTTCCGCCTGCCTCAGGATTTTTCGAGCCAGCCCGGTCAAGGGCAATTGTGCAATGCGCCTGGTTTGCACCCATCGCCCCGAGCTTCCATTCTGGGCGGGACCCTGCATTACGTGGACCGTGTAATCCGTCACCGTGATCGAGTGGCGCAGAGTGAAACTGGCCTGGCCTAGAGCTTCGTTCCCTTCTATTTCCGGCAGTTCCCACATGCCCGGCATCAGAGATGCGTGTTTCGGGCGCTGCACCAGGAAAATCGACCCGTCGCGGCGATCAAGCGTGTAGCAGATATTCCGCTGCTTCTGTCCTAGTGTCGGTTTCGGCTGCTCGAGATTTCCGCGCGTGGCGCACAGGTCGAACACCGGACAGATGGAACATCGAGGCTGTCGAGGCAGGCATACGGTCGCACCCAATTCCATCATGGCCTGGTTGCAATCGCCTGGACGGCTGCGGCTTAGCAATTGCCCGGCGGTTTCCCAGAAATATTTTTCTGCCAGGCCGGGGCCGAACGCACGGCCGAGGACGCGCTCAACATTGCCGTCCACTACCGCGGATGGCGCATTGAATACAATGCTGGCGATTGCCGCCGCGGTGTACCGGCCGATGCCTGGAAGAGCGCGCAACTCGGCATCGCCGACAGGGAATTTGCCTGCATGCTTCTTCACGATCGTTTTCGCCGCGGCATGCATCATGCGGGCACGCCGGTAGTATCCTAATCCGCTCCACGTCGCCAGCACGGAGGATTCTCGCGCAGCCGCGAGTTTCTGCACAGTAGGGAAACGTTGCAGGAAGCGGCGGTAGTGCTCCAGAACCGCGGAAACGCGGGTCTGCTGCAGCATGATTTCCGAAAGCCATATCCGATAGGGATCGCGATCGCGGCGCCAGGGCAAATCGCGCCGGTTGCGGTCGTACCAATACAGCAAGCGCTGCCGCCAGCGACGTCTTGTGCCCGCATCGAGTTGCCGAATGCCTTCTGAATTCATAACGGGAGACCGCGTCGAAACACAACCAAGGACCTGATGCAGCCGGCTATTTTTTCTCCGGCCCCAGAACGGAATGGGCAATGGCCATCCACCCGGCTTTCTGCTTCTGCCAGACTGTCATCATGCGCACCGGGCCGGAGGGCAAAGGCTGCCCGGCGATAGTGCCGCGCATGGTCACGGCATAGGTCACGACGAAGGTGTCAGAGTTCAGTTCGGTCTGGACGTCTCCCAGCGTGTACTCGTCCAATTGCAATTGCTGCAGATGCGTGAGCGTGGCGGCCTTGTCGAGCCGGCCCTCTTCGGGCGTGACCGCGATGTAGTTAGCGGCGATGTGCTTTTCCAGTTCGTTCCACTTCTTGTCTTTCACTTCTTTCCAGAAACTGCGCTCCAGCCCTTCGCCGCCAGTCGCATCCGTCCATTTGCTGACAGGGTGCTCGCGCCAAACCGTACAAGCCGTGAGCTGCAGGATCGCGGAGAGCAACACAAAGACCGTGAGGCGATTCTTCATGGCGAGATTTTATCAGCCGTTCGTC
>JBGQIG010000167.1:0-6731 GCA_041498365.1 Terriglobia bacterium
AACCCGTGCGACGGCGCTGTGGCGGTAAAGTTGGCCACGAAGCGATGGCGCACATCCTGCACTGAATCGGCACGCTCCAAATCCCGGCGATACAAGTCCTGCGGGGTACTGACAAAGGTAGTGAACGTGCCATCATCCATGGTGTGGGAGTAGGTGTAGTTGGCATTGAAGCGGAGATACTTGCCCATGCGGTCGCTCAGGGAAACCGTGCCACCGTGGTAGACGGAAACGCCAGTGTTATCCAGGAAGTACATCAGGCCGGCATTGCTGTAGAGCGGTCCGCTGAACGCGTCCCTGCCGTCGGCAAGTTGGTTGTTGGGAAAACCGACGGCCGAGGCCGGAGCGCAACTAGTGGCCGCGTTTGTAAGTCCGCCGGGGGGGCAGACGTTCAAGTTGACGGGGCGGATTTGCTTATGGGAAGCGACAAAGAGATAACCAACGCTCAGCACCAAACCCTTGCCCAGCTCCTGGTCAATTCCGAGGCTGGCCTGCTCGGAATAAGGGATGCGGCTGTTGCGATCAATGCCTCCGCCGCTATTGGTGACCAGTGTTCCTGGAGGGCCCGTGTTGAAGCTGATCGGGTTCTGCCCCGTCGTAACCAGGGTCGCCGCCGCTTGCGCCGGCAATGGCGGATTCGATCCGTCAGGATACTTGAGGCCCGCGAAAACTATGGGCTGAAAGGGTAACAGGTTCAGGACATACGTTGCCGTCTCGTTTCCGATCCGCACCCATGGCTGCGGCGCGTTGGGAATCACGACCTCACGCTGCGGAGAGGTCACAAACAAGAAGGTCATGGTGTAGTGGTCGTCGAAAATTCCAAATCCGGTGCGAATGACCGTTTTCTTGGTGGGGGAATAGGCTAAACCGACCCGGGGCTGGAAGCCGCGATAGTCGTGATTCATGTAGTTATACAGCCCGCCTTCAAAATCCCAGCGCAGGCCGTAATTCAAGGTCAGTTTGGGCGTGAGCCGCCACTGATCCTGGGCGAAAAGCCCATAGTAGCTGTGGTTGATTTTGACGAAGTAATCCTCGGGATTGACGTAGGCATTAGGCCACGTTCCTCCGACCGGCGGGATCACTGGCGGAATCGCACCACTTGCCGGGATGGGTCCCGTTCCCACCGGAGCGCCCCAGAAGACAATGGGTACGCCGTTGAGGAGGCCATCATTCGGATTGGGGCCAACATCGGTGCCGGAGAAAAAGGGGAACTGGGATGTCGGACACGGTCCATTGGCGGGGTTCTCGGGAATTGCCGCAGTCTGATTCACGAAGCGGGCGAAATCCACCAGGCAGTTGAAACCCGGCGTGATAATGCGCATCGGCGTAAAGCCGGGCCAGATCACAAAATCCCAGACGTAATTGAAATCTCCTCCGAATTTCCAGTAGTGGTTGCCCTTGATCCAGGCGATGCTATCGGAGGCCTGCACGCGGCTCTCGTGGGTGGCATCAAAGGTCCCGAAATTGTGCCCAAACAATAGCGTGTTCGGGATGTCCAGATTGGGTTGACCAGTGACCGCCGGAAAGTTGTTGTGCCGCCTGGCCCATTGCACCAGTGCGGTGTTCACCAGTTCCGGCTTGAGCAGCGTATTCAACGTGCCCACCAGGGATTGATCGCGTATGAAGGTATCGTGTCCGCTGCTGGGAGCTCCGATGCCGCCGCCGTCGAGTGTGTCGCCCACCAGTGCATTTAAGTTTCGCGAATCGAAAACGCCGTAGTGGACTGTGAACCGATTGTTGTTACTAATCTGATGGTCAAGCCTGACGAAGCCGTTGTCGTGGTCGATCGTCTTCAATTCATCCAAGTTCTCAGGCGCGAGTCCAAGAGCAACCTTCGCCAAATTGATTGTCGCCAGGTTATTCACCAGCGTGGAAGGATACGTGGGCGATTGACCCAGACGCTGGCCCTCAAAGTTCACGAAGAAAAATGTTCTGTCCTTCTTGAGGGGACCGCCGAGGGTAGCGCCGTACTGGCCACGGCGATAGGTGTCAAATTGCGGTTGGGTCAAAAGGCCACGGGAATTGACGTCGTTGTTGCTGATATATCCGTAGACCGAACCATGCAGGTTATTGGTGCCTGACTTGGTCACAACGTTGACGATTCCGCCCAAGGCCCGCCCGTATTCAGCCCCGAAACTGTTGTTTACAACGCGGAATTCGCTTACCGCCTCCTGAGAAGGAGTGGCGCGCTGCGAGCCCGTTGCCTCATTGACATAGTCGGCGCCATCCACCGTCACAGCGTTGCTGAGATCGCGCATTCCGCCGAACGAAATACGCGTGACTTCCGCCTCCGTGAAGGTGGATTGAATACTCGTTCTGCCCGTAGCGACGCCGGGAGTCAACAACGCAAAGTCCACAAACTGGCGGCCATTGGTGGGTAGTCCCTGGATCTGCACCGTATCGATCACCTGGCTGATCTCGGTGCGAGTGGATTCCACTGGCGGCGCCTCGCCGGTAACCATGACCGTCTCCCCAACCGAAGCCACCTTGAGCGTGACATCAATGGTCGCAGTTTGTCCCACGCTCAGGACGACGCCGGTCTGGGTAAACTTTGCGAAGCCGCTGTACTGGACACTAAGTTCGTATCTTCCCGGAGGCAGCGCGGGCACAACGTAGTAACCGGCGTCACTGGTGGTCGCGCTGTACGTCCGGTTGGTGTCCACCTCGCGCAACGTAACCATGGCCTTGACGACGGCACGGCCAGTGGTGTCCTGCACCGTCCCATTCAGTTGGGCGAAACTGACGGTCCCCTGCCCGAAGGCGGGCGAAGCCAGACAGACTGCCATCGCCACGGTCATCCACAATGTCAGCGTGGAACGAAGTCTCATGGCATTTCTCCGTTTCTGGATTGAGTGCTCTTAAGCTTCCCTTCTCGCTGGCCCTTGGACCGAAAACAAATCTGATTTCGAAGAATCTCTGACTTGGGGACAATCTGGGGACAATATTGTCCCCGCTCTTTTTGCGGAGAGCATGGTTCGGAACCAAGTAACTGTCCAATACATGTTTGGTTCAATAGCCATACTTCCAGGGTATTAGAAGAATTCGCCGCGATATTGCACTTGCCCGTGTACGCTAACCTTCAAGATTGGGACTGGAAGACGGCACTTCATCTGCCTGTCGCTGACCGTTGATGGTGGGTGACACAAGCGAAGAGCCACAGCTCCTCCCGCTGCCACGCCCCATGCGGCGTGCCCACAAACGACGCGGTCGGGGAGTGACCAGCTTTATTCGTGCTATACTCCGCACCGTTTTTTTGGGCGGGTGCCGCTGGATTTCGAGCTCATGCCGGAAAAGGTTGCAGACTCCTTGATCACGCTTCCGAATACGTTTAATGTCGCTACCCATTTTGTGGACCGTAATGTACTCGAAGGCAGGGGAGAAAAGATTGCGATTGAGTGCGGCGACGAACGGGTCACCTACCAGCAACTGCTGCAGAGAACCAACCGTGTGGGCAATGCGCTTCGCCGTCTTGGTGTGCACCCCGAAGAGCGAGTAGTTTTACTTCTGCTGGACGGCCCCGAGTTCCTGTATTCATTTTTCGGCGCTATCAAAATCGGCTCTGTGGCCGTGCCTATAAATACGCTACTGAAACCACATGAGTACGAGTATCTCCTCAACGACAGCAGAGCCCGCGTTGTGCTGGTCAGCGAAGCGTTGCTGCCGCAACTGGATCTGATACCGCGGAACGGGCTCAGATACTTGCCGGAGATTGTGGTGGTGGGAGAACCGAACCTGAAGCATCGCGGCTTGCACGGCCTGATGGAAGATGCATCGCCGGAACTGGAGGCGGAACCGACCTGCAAGGATGACGCAGCTTTCTGGCTTTACTCCTCCGGAAGTACGGGACCGCCTAAAGGCTGCGTTCACCTGCATCACGATATGGTGGTCTCCTCCGAGTTGTACGCCAGGGGCATCCTGCAGATGAATGAGCACGACCGGTGCTTCAGTGTGGCGCGGCTGTTTTTTGCCTACGGTTTAGGAAACGCCGGTTATTTTCCACTGCACTGCGGCGCTACCACCATTCTTTCTCCGGCCCGGCCGGTTCCAGAGACGATCTACTCCTGCATCGAGCGTTATCGGCCGACTCTATTTTTTTCCGTGCCCTCGAACTACGCCGCCTTGCTGGCCTACCGGCGAGACGACAGAAAAGATTTTGACCTCTCCAGCGTGCGTCATGCCATCTCCGCGGGTGAAGCCCTTCCTGCCCCACTCTTCGAACGCTTCAAACAGCGTTTCGGAATCGAGATTCTCGATGCCCTGGGTTCGACCGAGACCTTGCAGATGGTGATTTCCAATCGCCCCGGCGAGGTGCGACCCGGCTCCAGCGGAAAGATCATTCCAGGATTCGAGGCGAAAATCGTTAATGATGAGGGAAGGCCTGTAGCCGGGGCCGAAATTGGCAATCTCGTGGTCAAGGCAGACTCCACCTGCACCGGCTACTGGAACCAGCACGAAAAGACCATAGAAACCTTCGAGGGTCCCTGGTTCCATACCGGAGACAAGTATTACCAGGATGGGGATGGCTTTTTCTGGTACGCGGGACGCGCCGATGATCTCTTCAAGGTCAATGGACGCTGGCTCAGTCCCACCGAGGTCGAAAGCGCATTGATCGCGCATCCCGCGATTCTGGAAGCTGCCGTCATCGCTCGCAACGACGAAAGCGGACTGGCCAAACCAGCAGCCTATGTGGTGGCCAAACCGAATTTCGTAGCCGGCCAGGAACTCGCCCGTGATCTGCAGGATTGGGTTGCGCGCAACAACGGCGCATACAAACGGCCGCGCTGGATCGAGTTCCTGCCCGAGCTTCCCAAGACTGCCACAGGAAAGCTGCAGCGCTTCAAACTGCGCGAACTCCAGGCCCAGCAAACGGAAAGCGCGGCCGATTCTGATCCATCCCAAACCGCGCTTGGGAAGTGACGGCTGCAGTCGCGAATTTTGGACGCTGCCCGCAGATGAAAAGACTCTCCTGTAATACTCCTGGGGTATAAAATATGGGGTCGTGGAACTGCGTCACGTTCGTTACTTCCTCGCCGTCGCCGAATACCTCAACTTCAGCAAGGCCGCGCGGCAACTGCACATCGCTCAACCACCCCTGAGCCGTCAGATCCGTCAGTTGGAAGAAGATCTCGGTGTCGCGCTCTTTGTTCGCAACAAGCGCCATGTGGAACTCACCAAGGCGGGACAGGCCTTCCTCGGCGAGGCCCGGAAGCTCATCGTGCAAGCGGGACATGCAACCGAAGCAGCGCGCCATGCCCAGAAAGGTGAGTCGGGAGTGGTCAGAATTGGCATTGCGTCCGGACTGGGTGGAACCGTAGGTAAGGCGGTAGCCGAACATTGCCGACGGTTCCCGGCGATCAATGTCGAATGCAAGGATATTTTTTCTACCGCGCAGAACGACAATCTCCGCAAACGTGAAATTGACGTGGGCTTCCTCCGCCCTCCGGTCGATCAGGTGAATCTGGATTGCGAATTGCTTTTTGAGGAGGAGTTCGTCGTTATCCTGCCCAGGACACACCGTCTGGCGAAACGGAAGTCGCTCCGCTTGAAGGAAGTCGCTGATGAACCCCTGATTATTTTTGATCGAAACTTTTCCTGCGGCCTTTACGACAAGATACTCGGGTTGTACAGCCGCCAGGGCCTGACCCCACACTTTACGGTGACCCACGTCGAGGCCCACGAAGAAGCCGGGACAATTATGGTCGCGTCGGGCAAAGCCATTTTTATTGGCGCCGGCGCTATTGTTACTCGGTCGGTTTCGGGCATAGAACTGGCCTCGGTGCCACTGAATGAGGCCGAAGCCAAGATTGAGGTCTACATGGCCTGGCGAAGGGAAGAGGAATCAGGCGTAATACGCTCCTTCCTGGATTCGGTCCGCCGAGTGTTCAGGCCCCGGACAAACCAGCCTATGGCGCGGGTCAGCTGAAGGTACCCCGATTTACGATACTCGGACCGATGGCAGAAAATAAAACCATGAAAAATCTGTTTCTGCTAATCCTTCTTTTCCTGATTTTGGAGGTCTGTGCGGGACAAGAGCTCGCAAAAGAGCAGGTTATCGGTCAACTTGAGGTGGTCGCGACATTTGACGGTCCCATGCCCACCGGTGTAACGGTCGCGAATAACGGCCGGATTTTCGTGAACTTCCCCAAGTGGGGTGACGCGGTCGAATACACCGTGGCGGAGGTCAAAGACGGAAAGACGCTGCCCTATCCCAATGCAGATATCAATCAGTACCGCGACTTTGATAGCCCGGCGGAAAAGCTGGTCTCGGTACAAAGCGTTGTCGTTGATCCCGGCGGAAATCGGTTGTGGATTCTCGACACCGGCAGCCTCCGGATGGGCTCCGTCATGACAGGCGGGCCCAAGTTGATCGCCGTGGATCTCAATACCAATCGGGTCGTAAAGAGAATCGGCTTTCCCCCGGATGTGGCTCTGCCCATGAGCTACGTGAATGACGTGAGGTTCGACCTGCGCCGCGGCGCTGAAGGCATGGCGTTTGTCACCGATTCGACATCGAACGGACCGAACGGCATCATCGTAGTTGACCTGGCCTCGGGCAAGAGCTGGCGCCGTCTGAATGACCACCCCTCGACCAAACCTGACCCCGCATTTGTGCCCGTTGTCGAAGGTGAAGTAATGCAATTGCGGCTCCCCGGGCAGCCGATCATGAAGTTTGCTGTGGGGTCCGATGGAATCGCGATCAGTCCCGATGGCAAGACTCTCTACTATTGCCCGCT
>JBGQIG010000168.1:0-6673 GCA_041498365.1 Terriglobia bacterium
GGCCGGGTTTCTGTTTGGGCGCGGAGTAATAAACGATTTCCTGGTAGTCGATCGGCCCGTACTTGACGTTCGCCCACTTCGGTTCCGCCTGCGCCTTCTCCAGCGACGCCCAGTGGTGGTACGCCTTCAGCCTCCATTGGAGCATGAACTCCGGTTCATTCTTCTTGGCCGAGATCAGGCGAATAATGTCCTCGTTGAGTCCCTTTGGGACTCTCTCTTCCTCGACAGAAGTGACGAAGCCCCACTTGTATTCCCGCTCCGCCAAGTCTCGGATCGTGTTTAGGTTCGTGCTCATTGCATTCTCCCGGATACAAAACCAATAGTGGGCACTAGGTTTCCGCGCGCGTTCCTGATGGTGGTCAGGTGTAAGGGTTGACTGAGATCGGAAAGCATCACCTTCTCCAGTGCCCCGCGCACCGCCTGGCTGATGACCCGCTGATTGTCCTTGATGGGACAACAGGGCTCCAAGTCGCACAGCCCGGAGATGTCAGTGCTGCATTCAGTGAGCGCGATCGGACCCTCGAGTACAGCAATGATTTCAGCCACTGAGATCTCTCGCGGCTTCCTGGCCAGACTGTACCCTCCCTTGATGCCACGGTGCGAAACCAGTAGCCCACCCTGCAGAAGCTCCTTCAAGAGCTTGCTCACCGTGGGCAGAGGCAGCCGCGACTCTACAGACAGGTCGCGCGCCGTGTGCAGCGACCGATCATGGTTGCGGGCCATGTCGGTCATCAGGACCAGTCCGTAATCTGTAAGTTTGCCTAGTCTGATCATCTCGTCCGATCCCCTTCAGGCGCTTTATGCCGCATCTCTTTACGCGGCGGGTTAAATAGTACCGTTTCAGTCCAGTTTAATTATAGCCCTTGATTGCTTAGTTTTCAAGGCTGGGCCAAGGCCACGCGACTAGCGAGGAGGTAAAGTGCTAGCGTTATCCACGTCACCCCGGGCATAGATTCCGAAATGCCAGCCCAAAGGCGATTGGGTCATGTTACTGACCAAGAAAGCATGCTACGGCCTCATTGCCGTGAGGCACTTGGCGGAGCAGCCGAGCGAGAGCTCGTTCAGCGCCGAAGACCTTGCGGACTTTCATGGCTTTCCTCAGGAAGCGCTGGCCAAGATCCTGCAGCGACTCACCAGGGCCGGCCTGCTACTCTCGCATCACGGAATCAAGGCGGGTATACACTGGCACGTGACCCGCACCAGATTTCGGTGCTCGACGTGATCAAGGCGAGCGAAGAAGCGCCGCGGGACAGCATTCACGGAAAAACGGGCGGAACTTGGAGTCCGTATCTGGCTACCACCAACTGCACATGGTCAGCCAAATCGTCGAGGATGCGCTGCGCCAGCTTACGATCGCGCACATCCAGGAACAAGCCTCCAGCCCCACCGACAGTTACGATGCTCGGCGCTGCTGAAGCTCGCGTGGCGGTGGATTGCTGCTGATTCATACGGGCGGTCTGGTTGCCGTGAAATCTAATCTGGTCTCGTTTGAAACGGGCCGTCGGCTATTGATGATGGTCGGGGAGCAGCTGCATTCTTAATGGGCTCGACATTACGGTGCTTCGTATGTTGCTTGCGATCCCGTCAACCCAGGTCGTGGGCACGCAAAATCGCGACCTCCCACAGATGCTATGTTCCGAGCTTTAATCTAATAGACAGTAACTGCCCGAGATACGTAGTTAAGGTCTTCTCCGAATCCGGCCGTGTAGTTTTGTTATAATTTACGGTGGTAAAGGAGGCACGAATGTCGACCACAACGATCACCCCGATTACGCCGGAAGTAAAAGCGGCACCCATTAGCCTGACCCCAAATGCCATTGCCAAGGTAAAGGGAATTATGGCGCAACAGAATTCCGCACCGGCTGGTCTGCGCGTGGGGGTTGTGGGAGGCGGATGCTCGGGCTTCTCCTACTCCCTGCAGTTCGACAACAGCGCGGGCTTGATGGACAAAGTGTTCGATATGGACGGCCTTAAAGTGTTCGTGGACGCCACCTCGATCATGTACCTGAACGGCTGCCGCGTGGATTACGTCGAGACCCTGGAGGGGGCCGGCTTCAAGTTCGAGAACCCGAACGTGAAGAGCACCTGCGGCTGCGGGTCGTCGTTCAACGTCTAATCAGAATAGCGCGAAAACTGTGGAAGCCTCGTCGCAGACGAGGCTTTGTCTTTTGCTCGTGCTTTTTTCATTGGATTGTCATTCCGAGGTGGACTTCAAGCGGGTACGAAAGAACTACGATTTCGGCGTGGGGTGGAACCTCTCAGCTTGCCTCGTGGAGGGTTTCGCTGGATCGTTGCGAAATTGTGACCGGGTACGCTGTGTACAACCACCAATACGGTTATTTAAACTGCCAGAAGAGAACAACGATGTCTTCCTCATCCATCAGAAAACACGCGGGCACTGGCGCGGCGAGTGACCAACCCACGGTCCCCGAGCCTTCGTTCGCCGAACAAGCGCGCACTCTGTTGTACGTGGGACGCATCAGCAGCCTCTCGACCCTTTCGCGTAAACAGCCAGGTTTCCCCTTCGGATCTGTGATGCCCTACGGTTTGGACGAGCACGGGTGTCCCATCCTCCTTATCAGCACAATGGCCATGCATACGCAGAACTTGCAGGCGGACCCTCGCGCTAGCTTGCTCGTGACCCAGGATGACGCCAGCGGTGATCCCCTCGGAGCATCCAGGGTCACGCTGGTAGGAAATGTGCTGCCGATGCCAGAGTCAGAGGTGGCGGAAGCGAGAAAGCTCTACCTGCAACGTTATGCCAACAGCAAGTATTGGGTAGATTTTGAAGACTTTTCTTTTTACCGCATGGACGTGGTGGACGTTTACTACGTGGGCGGCTTCGGGGTGATGGGCTGGGTATCTGCGTCCGAATATGAGCGCAGTCAACCCGATCCTCTTGCCGACTCAATGGCCGACATTATTCAGCACATGAACGCCGACCACAAGGATGCGCTTGTCCTGCTTGCCCGGGAATTTGCTCACATTGAGTCACAGGAAGCAACGATGATCGCGGTCGATCGCCTCGGGTTTCATGTGCGCTTGAAGACCGAGGATGGCATGCGTGGTGCCCGCATCGCATTTCTGCGAGAGGTAAGCAATCCGGCAGACAGTCGAAAGGTCTTGGTCGAGATGGTGCAACAGGCCCGCTCGCGGGCCGAGTGAATTCTAAATCTGGCACACAACTGGCACACACATGTGCAAGAAAGCTAGGAAAACTGGGCGTTACTGATTCATAGTCAGCCAGTCCGGCAGAAAGAGGGCACAATGTGTCTTAAAACGGCAGATTCTTCAACTCAACACACCCCAATGAGAAGCACTCCGAGCCTTGGCACCTCTCGTTTACCGAACGACGGCTCATGGACCAACACTTCTGTAACCTTTTGGGGCGTGCGCTCAGACGAGTACTCGCCTAGTCGGCGTGGGCGCGTTTTGGGGTAACCACGACGAACGTGGGGAAGCAGGCTTGAGCGGCTGCAGGTTTCAGAGGTCCTCTACGGTTTGGATTTTTTCTCGAAACCAGAACTAGAAACCGGAAACTTTCTTGAAAGCTCTGCACATTAACGGTAACGATCTGACTCTCGAAGCAGTGCGGGAAGTGGCCGTCGAGCGCCGCGCTGTCCTTCTCGATCCCGACGCCCGCGAGGCCGTCGACCGGGCACGCGCAGTGGTGGATGCGCTGGTCGCGGAAAATCGTGTCTCCTACGCCATCACCACGGGGGTAGGCAAACTGGCCGACGTCCGCATTGCCGGCGAGCAGATTCGTGACCTTCAGGTCAATCTGGTGCGCTCCCATGCCGCAGGTGTGGGCGAGCCGCTTTTCGCCGCCGAGACCCGGGCGATGATGTTGCTGCGCGCCAATTCGCTTTCCAAGGGCTATTCCGGCGTGCGTAGGGCAGTCATCGATACGATTTGCGAGATGCTGAATCGCGGCGTCACCCCTATGGTGCCCTCACGAGGCAGCGTGGGCGCGAGTGGTGAGGCCCCACTGGCACATCTGGCTCTCGCGTTGATTGGTGAAGGCGAGTGCCTGGACGAAAAAGGAACGCGCTTTCCCGCCGCGGACGCAATGCGCCGCACCCAAATCAAGCCGCTGGTGCTTGAGGCCAAGGAAGCGGTTTCGCTGATCAACGGTACGCAGGGCATGCTGGCGGTGGGAATCCTGGCGCTGCTGGCGGCAGAGACGCTGGCCGATACGGCGGATGTAATCGGTGCGCTTTCGCTCGACGCGCTGCGGGGCACGGACGTTGCGTTCGACGAGCGCATCCACAAGGCTCGTCCGCACAATGGTCAGTTCAGGGCTGCCGCGAATTTGCGCAGGATGCTCGAAGGCAGCCAGTTGCGCGAGTCGCATCGCGACTGCGACCGGGTACAGGACGCATATTCCTTGCGCTGCATGCCGCAGGTGCATGGCGCGGTGCGCGACACTCTGTCCCATTGCCGCGAGGTCATGGAGACCGAGGTCAACTCGGCGGTGGACAATCCTCTGGTCTTTGTTAAGGAATCGCTTACGGCCTCAAAAAATGCTGGCGGCGGCGAGGCTGACGTTATTTCCGGCGGCAATTTTCACGGGCAGCCGCTGGCATTCGTTCTGGATTTCCTGGGCATTGCCCTCAGCGCGCTGGCGGGCATCTCTGAACGCAGGCTAGAGCGGCTGGTCAACCCGGCTCTGAACGAAGGCCTGCCGCCATTTTTGGCTCCGGGTGCGGGGCTCAATTCCGGATTTATGATGGCGCAGGTCGCTGCCGCATCCCTGGTCAGCGAAAACAAAGTGTTGGCGCATCCCGCGTCCGTGGATTCGATTACGACTTCCGGCAATAAGGAAGATTACGTGTCCATGGGCATGACGGCGGCCCTGAAGCTGAAGCGCATCGTGGAGAATACGCGCAACGCGATGGCGATTGAGGCCATGGCCGCGGCACAGGCGCTGGATTTCCTGGCTCCGCTCAAGACTTCGAGGCGAGGGCAAGCGGCCCATGCGGCGATTCGCTCCGTGTGTGCGACGATGGAGAAGGATCGGGTGATGTATCCCGACTTCGCCAGGATTGCGGAGTTGATTGCAAGCGGGAAGGTGGCGGAAGCTCTGCGCTAGTTCGCGCGTGAAGAGACGCGTCCCGGCAGGAACGCCTGAGAGCAGCCCGGCGTTTCACGGGACCCGATTTGTTCTTTTCCGTGGGGACGGCTGAAACTGGAATCCTGCCGAGCTGCGCTCGGCCCACCCTGACATTGCTGCGGCTCGCTGGTTTGTCTCTGCTCCCAGAAGCTGCTGGCCGGCCCACAGGGAAACGAATGAAGTGAGGGGCGGGGGCTCCTGGCCGGGGGCGGTCGAACAGAATCGTGGGCCCCACCTGACGTCGGCTCTGCTCACCCAGCGTCTCGAGTGTTGTACTGCGTACCGATCCCGACCCGGGCCGCCCGCCGAACCGCCGTGGCATTTCCCTCCGTCCGCCGCTTCCTCACCGTCGGTGCCTGCCTGCGGGCCACGGTTGAAAAATTCCGCCGCACTCCGTCGCACCTCGGCTCTGCACTCGCCTCCACAGAGTGGCCGGCCCACCGGGAAATCGGCCGCAGCATCTTCGAGGACGCTGGTCAGGAGATCTCGGCCTTGCGCCAGGTTCGGAGGTTGAAGGCATAGAGCACAATACAAAACAGGTTCGCCGGAATGAAGCCCAGTTGCGCCGTTCTTAACCCGATGACGCAAATGATCAGGCTGTTCGCCGCCGCCAGCACCCTGCCCTCCCAGCACCTTCTCCCAACCAGAATCGTCGAAAAAACTGTAAGCACACAAGACAAGCAGTCAAGCCGCAACACGAGCGAGAGCACCTCTAATTTCATATCGGCTATTTTCCCGCGGATGGTGTGGCTTGTTCTGCGATCGAGGCCGCGAAGACGTAACCTTGGTAACTTGAGGCGCTCCGTATGGCTGAACTCTATGCTAAGGAAAGGGCGAAGGCAGAGCCAATCTTCTACCGGGCGCGAAGGCCGGAAAGCGCTTTTTAGTTGCTCGGGAGTTTTCCGTATGATCTCTGCTCCTAGACAAGACGGTAAATAGCAATTGCATGCCAGTTGGTGTTATGCGTTTCGACTACCTAGCGCGAATCTCTCTCAATAATCTGCGCCCATTGTTGAGCTTGTTCTCTGAGGACTTGGCGATTGACTTGGGGACGGTTAACACGCGGGTCTATGCTCTCGGTAGAGGCATCGTGGTCAACGAACCCTCAGCCGTTGCTCTCGACGACCGTACCGGCGAAGTGCAGGCGGTCGGCAAGGAAGCCAAGGAAATGTTGGGTCGCACGCCGCGCAATATCCGAGTTGTCATGCCTTTGAAAGACGGCGTGATTGCCGACTTCAAAGTGACTGAGAAAATGCTCCACTACTTCATACAAAAGGCGCACCAGCGCAAAACACTCGTGCATCCTCGCATCGTCATCAGCGTCCCTTCCGAGATCACACAGGTGGAAACACGCGCTGTGATTGAATCGGCCTACCGAGCCGGGGCCGCCGAAGTTCGCCTGGTGGAGCAGGCGATGATGGCCGCCATTGGCGCCGGTATGCCCATCACCGAGCCGGGCGGCAACTTGGTGGTGGACATCGGCGGCGGCACCACCGATGTCGCTGTCATCTCGCTCTCTGGCATGGTCTATTCGCGCTCGCTGCGCATCGCCGGCAATCA
>JBGQIG010000169.1:0-6656 GCA_041498365.1 Terriglobia bacterium
CTTCGTGCCAACCAGGGCGAGAGCGACGTCTGTGTTTTTGTCGCCGGTCGTCTTGATAATCTCAATCTCGACTTGGTGTCCGCGCTGCTGGAGAAGGGTCTTGACGTGGCTGGCCTGCCAGAGAGCAAGTTGCGATCCACGGGAACCGATGCGCAGCCGTGCCACTAACTTTCCGCTCCGGGATCTCCACCCGCGGCCTTCGCCGCCGTCTGATCGTCTTTTTTCTTATCCCGCAGATCGAACAGCCGGCGAACGATGTCAATCACCGTAGTCGCCTCCGGTTCGCGCATCGCCGTCTTCAACGTGGTGATGGGCGTGTGCATGATCTTGCTTACGATCCCGCGGGTGAGCGCCTCCACGGCCAACTCCTGTTCCGGCGAGAGCGCTCCCAGGCGGCCGCGTACCCGGTCTATCTCGGCCTGGCGAATCGTTTCCAGGTGGTCCTGCAGGGAGACGATGGTCGGAACGACGTCCAGCGTCAGCAGGCGGGATAGGAAACGCTCCACCTCGCCCGTGATAATGGCCTCAGCGCGCTTGGCTTCTTTTCTGCGGTCGGCGACATGCGATGAGACCGCCTGCTGTAAATCGTCGATGTCGTAAACGAAGATTCCATCCAGCCTATTCATTTCGGGATCGACATCCCGCGGCACCGCGATATCAATAAAGAACATGGGCCGATTCCTGCGCCGGGTCAAAAACAGTTCTCCATGTTCCCGCCGGAAGATGGCGTGGGGCGCGCCCGTGGAAGTAATGACGATATCGGCGCGATCGCAAGTCTCGTAGAGCTGTTCAAACAGGATGGCCTGGCCGTCGAACCGGGCGGCCAGCTGCTGGGCTCGATCGTAGGTGCGGTTGGCCACAAAAATCGATTCCGCACCGTGGGCTAGCAGGTGACGCGCTGCCAGCTCGCTCATCTTTCCTGCCCCTACCAGATAAACATGCTTGCCTTGCAGCGACCCGAAAATCTTCTTGGCCAGTTCCACTGCCACCGAGGCGACGGAAACCGCGGACGATCCCACCGCGGTTTCCGTGCGTACCCGTTTCGCTACCGCAAAAGCCCGGGTGAGAAGCAAATCCAGCTGCGAATGCACCACGCCCACCGCCCGGGCGGTGGCATAGGCCTCTTTCACCTGCCCCAGAATTTGCGGCTCACCGACCACCATCGAATCCAGGCTGGAGGTCACACGGAACAGATGACGGACCGCATCGCCTTCGCGGTACTCATACAGGTGAGCTTCGTAGTCGGCAGGATTCAGGTGAAAATAATCGCGCAGGAAGCCACGCAAGTCCGCGGTACCGTTCCGGGTTTGCGCCAGCACTTCCACGCGATTGCAGGTCGACAGGATCAGGCCTTCGTCCACTCCTGGATGCTCGGCCAAGCGCTTCAAGGCCTCCGGCAGCCGCGAATCGGGGATAGCCAGGCGCTCGCGCACCTCCACCGGCGCCGTCTTGTGGTTCACCCCGATGAGTTGGAACTTCATGATTGGACAAATCCGTGAATCGTACTGTAGTAGTTCGCCGACCAGGCGATCACCGCCGCCACCACCGCGCCGGTCGCGAGATACGCGGCACGGCGGCCGCGCCACCCTGCATTCCAGCGGGTAAAGACCATGACCAAATACACCACCCACATCAGCAGCGAGAGAAAAATCTTAGGATCGAGAAAGTCCAGTCGCCCGTAGGTCGTCTGGGCAACGATGCTGCCTGCCACCAATCCCAGCGTCATGAAGGGAAAGCCGAGAAGCAGCGAGCGATAACCGATCTGATCGATCACCTCCAGCGCCGGCAGGCGCGACAAAATGGCGGCTGGCTTTTTTGATTTCAAGCTGCGTTCCTGCAACAGGTAGAGCAGGCTGGCAGCGAAGCTCAGAAACAGGGCAGCATATCCGGTGAAGATCATAGCGATGTGGGCGAACAGCCAACCTCGGCGCATGCCCGGCGAGGTAAACAGAAACGGCTGCTGGGTAGTGGCGGCGACGAACGTCAGCACAAACACCAGCGGAAACACCACAATTCCGGGCGAAGTGGTGCGATACACGAAATACACAATCATGAATGCTGCCATCACCAGCAACGCCAGAAGCGACTCCGAGTTGTGCACCGAGGTGAGCGTCAACTGACCCGAAAGCAGCACCGCCTCCGCCAGCGCAACGAACTGGAACATCATGCCCAGGCTCATGGCAGGCAACGCCACCCGGTTCAAGAGCGGGCTGGTGCGAGTCAGCGCCAAAAGCGCATACAACAGTCCCACGGCGTAACAGCAAAGCGCCACTCGAAGCCACAGTATTGGCATAGAAAATCGAAGCTCCCTCGCGGGACCGGCGCCCCAAATCCGCCAAGGTGATTATAGTCTGCACTACAGGTGAGGCAGAAGAGTAAGAAGGCCAACCTTGGTAGCGCCGGCGTCCCGCCGGCTGTCTGGAGGGCGTCTCGCCCTCCGATCATCGGAACTACAATAAAGATCGTACCCTCAACCTCTCCCGGCGAGGCCCAGAGTAACCCGTTCCCCCCTATTGCACTCCAAGCGTCTTGAGAGCCTGTTCGAGACTTTCCCCACTGACGATCAGCCGACGCCCGCTCGACATCATGTCCTCGACTTCATCAAACGCCTGAAACAACCTCATCTTGACCGCCCCATATTGCTCGGCGTCATTAAGCCCACGTCCATGCCTGGACGACCACGCCCGCAAAGCTTCCCCGGTCAGAAAGACGCTCACGGCAAAAGTCGTCTTACGGTCCGCGGTCACATCAAAAATATATTCGCTGGCCGGAGCTTCTGGAGCCCCATCCAGCGCCGCCCGTCTGCCAACAAAGTAGTACTGATAGACGTATCCCTGACCACCGGTGTACGTCTTCATGCGACGGAGAGTCATGAAAGGATTTTAGTCGCCAGTCCCATAAGCCTGGGGCGTTGGCCAACGACCAGCTACTTACTGCCGTTCCCGGCTGAAACCACGCGCCCATATTCGCTTGCCCGGGCCAGCCGGTCAAACATGCGATAGGCTGCGCCAGAGATCCTGGTAATGGCCTCTTCGCCATCGCGCTCCCGCCGCAAGTAAGTCGTCATCACGCAGATCACATACGGACGGTTTTCGACGAACACCACTCCCGAATCGTTCCGCACACCTTCGAGCTCGCCCGGCTTGTTGGCGATCTTCAATCCCTCGGGCAAGTCACGCGGAATGAAGCTACTCTTATGTGTGCTGAGTACCTTGAAGAAGTCATCGGTCATTTCTTTGTTCAGGACTTTGCCGCGATAGAGATCTTCGAGCAAGGTCATCATTTCACCGGGCGTGGAAACGTTCTCCCTGCCTTCACTGGCGGCTTTCAGGTCCATCATCTTCCGGCGCAGCCGGGTGTGAGCCAAACCCAGCGAATCCATCAGCGCATTGACGTTCTCCATGCCTACGCGATCGATCAGAACATTGGTCGCGCTGTTGTCGCTCACCGCGACCATCAGAGTAGCCAGGTCGCGTAAGGTAATTCGAGTGACGCCGGGAGTGAGACCGCCCATGATGTCGCTGTCGGGGACAAGATCGCTGGCCTGCACGGTATAGAGGTCCGTGAGTTTCAGCTTGCCGGCCTGTGCCTGGCGGAACAGTTCCGCCAAAACAGCAACCTTGATGGAGCTGGCCTGAGGGAACACCTCGTCAGCGTGCAACAGGAATTTCTTGCCGGTCCCAAGATCAAGTATGGCAACGCCGAGCACGCCATCCAGCGTGTGATCCACGTCGTTGATGGTGGACTCGAGTTTCTGCCAGAGGACTTCCTGCTTGGCGGGGGCAGTTTGGGCTGAAGTGATGCCTACCAACAGAAACAGGACGAAGAAACTTTTCAAAAGTCCGCCCCTCCGGAGACCAGTCATTATAGCCACTGTCATGCTGAGCGACGGAGCCCTCTTTGCTTTGCAAAGAGGGCTAAGGAGTCGAAGCACCACCGCACACCGACTTTGCAGGACTCAGCCCTCGATGGTTACTTCCCGCAGGCGTTTGACCGCGGTCTCCGACGTCACCGGCGAGTAATACACTTCCTTGAAGGTGTACGACTTCGCCTTGCCGGCGATGACGGGCAGGATTTCGATGTGCCAGTGGTAATCCTCATCGAGGGTCTTCCAATAGTCCAGACTCTCCGACCGGAACAGTGTATTGGGCGAGTCGTGGAGCACGAGGTGAAATTCGCTAGTGATGCCGCGAATCCTCTGCAGCGTACGGCGAAGGAGTGCTCCGAGATCAAGCATGCTGGCCGGACGTCCGAGGGCAAAACGTTCGAAGGCGGCCTCATGGCTGCGCGGAATAATCCAGGTTTCGTAGGGTACGCGCGGCGCATAAGGGCAGAGCGCGATAAATTCGCCGCGCACTTCGACCACACGCTGGTTCTGCTGCAGTTCCTGGGAAATAATATCGCAGAACACGCAGCGTTCCTTGGACTTAAAGTAGTCCCTACCCGCCCGCAGCTCATAGAGCACCCGACGCGGCACGAAGGTTGTTGCCGTAAGCTGCGACGTGGGATGCTCAAATTCCTGGCCCGCATTCGCCCCATGGTTCTTGAAGATGCTGACATACTTGAAGCGGGCGTCGCGTTTCAAATCCTGCACACGGTGTGCGACCAGCAGCAGGAACTGCTGGATTTCTGCGTCGCTCGCGCTCCATAGCTGCCCGTCGTGCTTGGGATTCTCGACCAGGACCTCGTGCGCGCCCACCGGCGACATGCGGTCGTAGAGCCCATCGCCGCGGCGGGTCGGCTCTCCTTCGATCCGATACAACGGCGTGGGGTGAACCACGGCGCGCGCCGACCAGGAACCGCCGTCCACGCCCGGCATGTTGGAAACCAGTTGCACCGGCGCCTGCGAGTCCGGACAAAACCGGCAAAGAGACTCCGCGCGCGGCGCGCTGTCAGGCACATCGTCGCCCGTGATGACCCACGAACGAGTAATGGGATCCTTGCGCAGTTCCATGCGTCTAAGGAAAACATTGGCGCGTTCAACCGTCAACTGTCATTTGAGGGAGTATGCGCTTCCGGCACTGGAAAGGCGGCTCGGCCAAACTCACCCACCCCCGGTGATTTCCGTCACCCGGAGAAAGCCATTTCGTTTGTTATAATCCGCGCACGAAGCCCGTTGAAATGTCCGAGCCGTCCACCCCGCTGATGCGGCAGTACGCTGCCATCAAGAAGGAGCATCCCAGCGCCCTGCTGTTCTTCCGCCTGGGCGATTTCTACGAACTTTTTTTTGACGACGCGGTCCTGGCCGCAAAAGAACTGCAGATCACGCTCACCTCGCGCAACAAGGAGAAAGGCATCGCCGTGCCCATGTGCGGCGTGCCTCATCACGCAGCCGAGGGCTACATCTCGAAACTGATCCGCAAAGGATTCAAAGTCGCGATCTGCGAGCAGGTAGAAGACCCTCGCCTGGCAAAAAAGCTGGTGCGTCGCGAAGTCACACGCGTGGTCACACCCGGCACCGCGGCCGATTCCTCTCTCAGCTCAGAAGAAAACAATTTCCTGGCCGCCGTCGCGCACATTGGCGAACGCGTGGGCTTCGCCGCCCTGGACCTCTCTACCGGCGAGTTTCGCGCCACCGAGTTCCAGGGCGAAGACGCGGCCAAGAGAATTCAGGAGGAAATTCAGCAGCTGCGTCCCAAAGAAGTCCTCTACGGATCCACAGCGCCCCTGTTTGAGGGGACGAGTGTGGCGCGGGCGCCCTTTCGGCAGCCTCAGGGCGGGCTCTCGCCCGCGAAACTGTCGTCCACCTCAGGCTACGCTGAGACCCCACTCGACGATTGGATCTTCGCTCCCGACCACGCCATTCCCTTGCTGGAAAACCATTTCGGAGTGCTCTCGCTGGAAGGCTTTGGCCTGTCCGGCAAACCCGCCGCCGCGGCGGCTGCAGGCGCCATTCTCTACTACGTCCGCTCCACCCAGCGCGGAACTCTAAGCCATGTAGATCGCATCGGATTCTACGAGCGCCAGACCTGCCTGGTGCTCGACGCCGTGACGGTGCGCAATCTGGAGCTGATCGAGCCGCTCTTTGCCGGCTCCGACGCCGGTGTCACTCTGTTCCGCTCGATTGACGCCACGGTCACGCCCATGGGCAAACGCCTGCTACGCTCATGGCTCCTGCGGCCATCCATCGAGATCGCCGAAATCAACGCCCGCCTGGATGCAGTCGAGGCCCAAGTGCGAGAAACTGTCGCTCGCGAAGAACTCCGCCGAGCCCTGGACGGCATCCTCGACCTGGAACGGCTTCTCAGCCGCGTGACCCTTGAAACCGCCAACCCGCGCGACGTCCTGGCCCTGGCCTCTTCCCTGGCGAAGTTGCCTGCGGTCCGCAGAGTGCTGGAGCGTTTCGGCAGCACCGGTGCACAAGTGACCTCAGCCGACGCGGTCGCGCAGGCCAGTTCGGTGGCTCATCCGCATCAGGCTTCCGCGAACCGCCTGACCGCACTCCACTCGTCGGTCGATGAACTGGCCGATCTGCGGGGTCAAATCGAACGCACCATCATCCCCGAGCCTCCCATCTCGCTGAGCGACGGCGGCGTAATTCAAAGCGGCGTGGATCAAGAACTCGACCAACTACGCGACCTGAGCCGCAATAGCAAGCAATTCCTGGCGCAGATCGAGCAGCGTGAACGGCAGCGCACCGGCATCGCGTCCCTGAA
>JBGQIG010000170.1:0-6646 GCA_041498365.1 Terriglobia bacterium
CAGATGCGGCGCAAACCATTTCGCCCGTATGTCGAGCGGAGGCGAGAGCATGAGAATATGCGGGTTCCCCGCCTTTTTCAGGTGCGGTATGCAGGCCTGCGAGCACAGAAACGTTCCGCGGGTATTTACTCCCATCATCAGGTCGTAACGCTTCAGGGGCGTGTCGAGCGTGCCGGTCAGGCTGATCGCGCTCGCATTGTTCACCAGGATGTCGATGCCGCCAAAATGGCCGACCGCTTGCTCCACCGCGCGATAGACCTGCTCTTCGAATCGGATGTCGACCGGCAGCGGGAGTGCCTTCCCGCCCGCCGCTTCGATCTCGGCCGCCGCAGTGTAAATGGTTCCGGGCAGTTTGGGATGCGGCGTCGTTGTCTTGGCAGCGATGACAATGTTCGCTCCATCGCGAGCCGCTCGCAATGCGATAGCCAGTCCAATGCCGCGGCTGGCGCCCGTGATGAATAGCGTCTTGCCGGCCAGGCCAGACTTATGGTTTTCCATCATGGAGGCCCTCGAATCAGCCTTTAAGACTATCTGAGGCGTCCTTTCCTGTCGTGTATCATGGCCAGCGGGATGCAGGAAAACTTCTCGTTAGAGACTTCTCAAGGCTAACCCATGAACGTGCCACTTACACCCATTCGGTGCTTGTACCGCGCCGTCGATCTTTACAGCAGGAAGATAGGGGTTGTCTCAGGCTCCAGTTCGTTCACCTACGCCCAGTTCGGAGAGCGTTGCGAACGCCTCGCCGCCGGACTTCTTTCCCAAGGCGTCCGCCCTGGCGACCGCGTGGCTTATCTCAGCTTCAACAACCATCAGCTCCTGGAAGGTTATTACGGCCCGCCGCTGGTTCGGGCCATCTCGATGCCGCTCAACGTGCGCCTGCAGCCCGCTGAACTTACCACCATTCTCAATCACGCGGGCGCCAGCATGCTGATGTTCGAAAGTGATTTTGCCCCGCTGATTGAGGCTTTGCGCCAGGCCTGCCCCACCGTCCAGCACTACGTCGCGATCGACCAGCCCGTCCCGCAAGCGGACTTATTCTTGGAGGACTTGCTGACGAGAGGGCGTATCCCGCGACCCGACATTTTCTCCTTTGACGAAAATGAAATCGCCGAGCTCTTCTACACCAGCGGCAGTACTGGGACTCCCAAGGGAGTGATGCTGTCGCATCGTACGCTGTATCTGCACGCCCTGGGCCTGCTGGTCTCCTTGCCCTGCGACGACACTGGCGTGGAACTCCACACCATCCCGCTGTTTCACGCCAACGGCTGGGGACGGCCGCAAAGCGTCACCCTCACTGGAGGCAAACACGTCATGGTCCGCCGCTTTGAACCGGCCTACGTGCTTCGTCTCATTGAAGAAGAAAAGGCCACCGGGATGACCCTGGTGCCGACCATGGCCAACGCCCTGCTCAATTGTCCGGAGCTGGGAAAGTTCGATACTTCGAGCATGAAAGTAATTACCACGGGCGGGGCCGCATCATCGCCCGAACTGATCGCCCGTTTGGAACAGGCCTTCCACTGCGACGTAAGGTCGGGCTACGGGCTCACCGAGACCTCCCCGGTGGTCACGTCTGCGCAAAAAAAAGGCACGGTGAGCTACGCCAGCGAAAATGACCGGCTCCTGCATCTCTCGGCAGCCGGCTGGCCGTTGGCCGGCTGCGATGTTCACGTAGTCGATTCGCAAATGCAAGATGTACCGCGTGATATGCAGGCCGTAGGCGAAGTAGTAGTCCGTGGCGACAACGTGATGGATGGATACTACAAGGAGCCCGACGCCACCGAAGCGGCTATTACTGACGGCTGGCTGCACACCGGAGATATGGCCATCTGGGACGACGAGAACTACATCCACATTGTCGATCGCAAGAAAGACATTATCATCAGCGGCGGTGAGAATATTTCCTCCATCGATGTGGAGAAAGCGATCTTTGCCCATCCCGCGGTCCTGGAATGTGCCGTAGTCGCTGCCCCCGATCCCCAATGGGGTGAGATCCCGGCAGCCATAATTGTTGTGAAACCCGGTCAAGAGCTGAATGAAGAACAATTGCTGTCATTCCTGAAACCACGCATCGCCAAATTCAAGATACCCCGCCTGATCAAGTTTGTGGAAGGCCCGCTCCCCAAGACAGGAACCGGAAAAATGCTGAAACGCGAACTCCGCGAAAATTTCTGGAGCGGCAAAGCCACCCGCGTGCAGGGATAAGAGGTCTTCATAGCGCCGGCGTCCCGCCCGCCCCGGGCGCAAAGCCGGCCGGAGCGAAGTCGAAGAAGTGGCGCTCCCGAGGCCGCATGCTAGCTTAGGTAATCCGCGTCGCGTATATTGGACGCCTTTAACAGCACCCTCCCTCATGAACGACGCCCTCCGCAAACCCGTCATCATCCGCGACCTGCAAAGCTTCGAAGACCTGGAGCAAGTCGAGGCGGTCGAAAGGGAAGTATGGGGACTCGCCGACCATGACGTAATGCCGGCCACCCTGGTCATTGCCACCAAAGAGGCGGGCAGTGTCTGGGTAGGCGCGTTTGATGGTCCGAAACTGGTGGGCTTTGCCTTCGGCTTCCTGGGTATGGAACAGGGGCGGCTGATACTGCACTCGCACATGCTCGCGGTTCTGGATCCGTATCGCGATTCGGACCTGGGCTACAAGCTCAAACTCGCCCAGCGGGAACGCGCACTCGCCATGCGTGTCCAGGAGATGACTTGGACCTTCGACCCGCTGCAAAGCAAGAATGCCCATCTCAACTTTGGCAAACTGGGCGTGGTTTCCGATAGCTACAAGATTGATTTCTACGGTCCGGAAACTTCGAGCATCCTGCACCGCAACAGCACAGATCGCTTATGGGTGAGGTGGCCGCTCGCCAGCCGTCGGGTGCGCGACCGCCTGCAGGGAAAAGACTACCGGCCCGAAGTTCTGGACGCATTCTCCCGACTGCAGCCGCTGGTGCAATTCAACGGCGACGGCAAGCCGCTGCGAAATGATCTTTCGACCGCTCTGGCACGCCAGCGCATCGCAATCCAGATTCCCAGCGACATAGGGACTGTCGAACAAAAGTATCCGGGTCTGGCTAGGGAATGGCGTGAGGCCACCCGCTGGGCCTTCACCGAAGCCCTAAAAGCCGGCTTTTTCGTTGCCGAGTTCTGCCGTACGGTTCGTGGCAAACAAGGCCCGGGCAACTATCTGCTCGAAAAAGGTAGCATCGCAGACTACGTCCCCGAACTGCAGAGAAAGCCAGAACCCGCCCGCTGAGCGGGTTAGGGGTCGGGGTGGAGCAGCGCTTCAGTGTGTGCGTGAGAACTCGAGTCCCCAAGCTGCGGTGGAGCAAAGCTCGCAACTCTTAGCCGCGAAGCGGCTGCAAGAATACAGCCCGCGGCGTGAGCCGTGGGTCCAAGTGGGAAATGAGGAAGCCCCACAGGGGCGAAAGAAAAGTTCTCACGCACATTCTTCAGCGCTGCATTGAAGCCCTTGTTCGGTGGGGGCTTCAGCCGCTGAGGCAATGGACGTCGAGTGTCCTCCAAAACCCGCTGATCGAAACTGCTGTCAATCTTGTGTCCCATGGAAACCGACCCCGCCAACCCGATCCTTCTATACGACGGCGTCTGCGGCCTTTGCAACCGCCTGGTGCAATTCGTCCTGAAGCGAGATACCAATGCTCACTTCCGATTCGCCCCATTGCAAGGCGACTTCGCCCGGAGAACTCTTCAGCGACACGGCTTCGATCCCCATGATCTGGACACGTTGTACGTCGTTGAAGAACCCGGACCGCGCCTCACCGCGCGCTCCGATGCCGTCATATCCTTGCTGAGTGAAATAGGTGGATTCTGCCGCGCAGCATCTGTTCTACTGCGAGCCTTGCCCAAATGGCTGCGCGACTGGGGATACAGAGTCGTGGCCCGTAATCGCTATCGCATCTTCGGGAGGTACGAAAGCTGCCTCCTGCCCGAAGAAAAATACCGGCACCGATTTCTGGATACGTAAGGCCCACACACCGCGGGCAGACATTCGGACGCCCGGCCTTGTAGAATCTGCCATGCGCTTTTCTGAACTTCATAAGATGAGGGACCAGCATGCCCGATAAGCCCGCCACGGCCGATGCCCCCAGCAACATCGAGTCCATCCTGAACGAGCAGAGGAAATTCGAGTGCCCGGAACATTTCCGCCAGCAGGCGCATATCAAGAGCCTGGAGGATTACGAGCGCATTTATCGCGAATCGGTCGAGCAACCGGAAAAATTCTGGGGCGGAATCGCCAGCGAACTGCACTGGTTCAAGAAGTGGGACAAGGTTTTGGAGTGGAAACATCCGTGGGCCAAGTGGTTCGTCGGAGGCCAGATCAATCTCTCTTACAACTGTCTCGACCGCCACGTGCAGACTTTCCGTAAGAACAAAGCGGCATTGATCTGGGAGAGCGAGCCGGGCGAAGTCCGCATCCTCACCTACCAGCAACTTCATCGCGAAGTGCAGAAGTTCGCCAACGTCCTGAAATCGCTTGGGGTCAGAAAGGGCGACCGCGTTGCCATCTACATGGGCATGACTCCGGAGCTACCCATCGCCATGCTGGCCTGCGCTCGCATAGGCGCACCGCACACCGTAGTGTTCGGCGGATTTTCGTCTAATGCCCTGGTCGACCGCATTCACGATTCGCAGGCGGTCGCCGTCGTCACCCAGGACGGCTCCTACCGCCGCGGTGCCGAGGTCAAATTGTTTCCCGCCGTCGAGGAAGCGCTGAAGTCCTGTCCGTCAGTCAAGCATGTGATCGTATACAAGCGCACCGGTTCGCCCATCAGCATGCATCCCGGACGCGACCATTGGTGGCATGAACTGATGGATTCAGTCCCCGATGAGTGTCCGGCCGAACCGCTGGATGCCGAACATCCGTTGTACATCCTCTACACCTCAGGTACGACCGGCAAACCCAAAGGCGTGGTGCACACCACCGGCGGCTATTCGGTCGGGACCTACATCACCACCAAGTGGGTGTTCGATCTGAAGGAAGAAGATACCTACTGGTGCACCGCTGATATCGGCTGGGTCACGGGGCACAGTTACATTGTGTACGGACCGCTGCAAAACGGCGCCACCAGCCTCATGTACGAAGGCGCGCCTAATTTCCCCGATCCTGACCGCTTCTGGAGCATCATCGACCGCCACCAGGTAAATATTCTGTACACCGCGCCCACCGCCATCCGTACATTCATCAAGTGGGGCGAGCAGTGGCCGAGAAAACACCGGCTCGATAGTCTTCGGCTTCTGGGCACGGTCGGCGAACCGATCAATCCCGAGGCCTGGATGTGGTATCGCGACGTCATCGGCCACAACAACTGTCCCATCGTGGACACCTGGTGGCAGACTGAGACTGGGCACATCATGCTCACTCCCATCCCGGGCGCCATCGCCACCAAGCCCGGCTCCGCCACGCGTCCTTTCCCAGGAGTAGTGCCGGAGGTCGTTACCATGGACGGCAAACCGGTGCCCGAAGGCTCCGGCGGATTTCTGGTTCTCAAGCAGCCCTGGCCAGGAATGCTCCGCACCATCTACGGCGATCCCGACCGCTACGTAACTCAATACTGGTCGCAAATTCCCGGCACGTACTTCACCGGCGACGGCGCTCGCAAAGACAAAGACGGCTACTTCTGGGTCATGGGCCGCGTGGACGACGTAATCAACGTCTCCGGCCACCGCTTAAGCACAATGGAAGTGGAGTCGGCGCTGGTCGCACACGAGGCCGTCGCCGAAGCCGCAGTCGTGGCCCGCCCGGACGACATCAAGGGTCAAGCCATCTCAGCCTTCGTCACCCTGGAACAGGGAAGAAAACCCACGCCTGAACTGAAAGAAGAATTGAGAAAGTGGGTAGCCAAAGAAATCGGGGCCATGGCCAAACCCGACGACATCCGCTTCACCGACACCCTACCCAAAACCCGCAGCGGAAAAATCATGCGCCGCCTGTTACGGGAACTCGCCAGCAGCGGAGAAGTAAAGGGCGACACCACCACGCTCGAAGACTTCGGCGTCATCGCCAAGTTGAAGGAGAGCGAAGAAGCATAATGGACCACGAGGGGACAGCACCCCTTCGACTTCGCTCAGGGCAGGCTCTCGGCTGTCCGGTCGAGCGAAGCTCGACAGTATCGGGGCTGCAAGATAAGTCGCACTCGGGCCGGAGCAGCCGAGCGGGATTCTCGGCTCCCGGAGTCTCCCCCCTCGGGGGCCCCAAGGTTAACGCTTCTGGCCGTGCGAGGCTGGCTTGAGCGGGGGCTGAGCAGGGTTGTGAGCGTAATCGCCTTCGCCTGATTACAACATCTCTAACGAGGTCGGCCGTGTCAAGGTATTTGGGGTTGTTTTTTCATGATTTTGAACACACTTTTCACGTCAGCGCACACGCACTGGTTGCCTTCGAGAGAGTAACGATCTTGCTTCGATGATTTGTGTCCAACCAAATGGCTCGGCCCGTTTTCACTTCATCAGATTTGGTGGCGTTGCCCACCAGACATCTCTCCGGTCACGTTCGATCATGATGACCTATTCGAACTCCCCCCTTCGGGGAGGCGAGTAGCCTATTCAGTTACCCGGTCACTGCAATGCAGGACCACTGTTGTAATTTGGCATTCCCGCATGGGCTTCCCCGCACTGCCGCTGCTGTCCGCGGCGGCAGAAC
>JBGQIG010000171.1:0-6632 GCA_041498365.1 Terriglobia bacterium
AACGGCAACGTCTTCAGGGCGGGCCTGGGCGATCAGTTGTCGCAGGAAGATGGCCTCGGTTCCGATGTCGTTGGCGACGGCCGTGATATTGGCGGGTTCGAGCGATAACGACACCGCAGGAACGGGTTTGAAGCCGGGCGGCGGAAGCACACAGTCGATGGCCCAGTCGTTGGCGTCCGTGGCCGAACCGCCATTGCCGAAGATAATGAGCTTGCCGCCGCGCCGCAGACGTTCATGCATGGCCACCACCGCGTTGCCGATCGGCTCGGATTCTTCTCGCGCTGCCCGGCTTCGCAGCCGGGCGTCATCCTGCACCTTCATCAGAATGGAAAGGCCAACTTCCGTCAGAAGGTCCGTGGTTGCCTGCTTCTCCTGGCCCAGAAACGGATAGAGAAATCCCGACTCTCCCACATCATGTCCCAATTCGCGGTGCTCGAAAAAGACGTGTACCGTCTCCCACAGCATGTGGTAAAGGATTTCGACCATCTCCTGATGCATGAAAGGATCCTGCGCGGGTGCATCCAGCGCATAGGTGCCTTCCTCGCCGGGGAGAGCGAACGTCATGGCGTCTTGCCGGCGAGCCTGTTGCAGCGTGGCCCAGACTTCGGGATCCCCTTCAGGTGGACCGAATCCCATGACGATATCTTCCGGCCGGAGTATGGCTTCCAGCCACGGCCGGAAGAGAACCGATAGGTCCAGCGCGGGGAGAGCGCGCTTGCCGACAATTACGGGGTGAACGAATTCCACGGACACGTGCTGTGCGTCGGTAGTGTACGGCCCGCGCCCGAAAGCCAGCAGGCGGCCTCCGCGCAGAAAACGCTCGGACATTTCGCGGCAAGCGTTCGCCAAACGCGGTGCCTCGCGGGAGAAGAACTGCTCGAACAACTGGTTGCGCTCGAGCAGCCGCTCTTCGATCTGAACAGCAAGTTCACAGGCCGTTTTCATAACGTCCGTATCTGAATCTAGCAAATTCGCGGCAAGGGATCGCCGACGAGCATGTCTACGATTCGGCTTCCCCCGTAAAGGGTTGTCACCAGCACCGTGCCGGCCGGCTGTTCGCGGACTTCGCCGATGACCTGCGCTTCACTTCCACCCGGCGCCAGACTCAGGGCGTTGATCGCGGCGTCAGCATACTCCGGAGAAACGACTGCCAAAAATTGGCCTTCGTTCGCGATGTGAAGCGGATCGAGTCCCAGCAACTCGCATGCGCCGCGCACGGTATCGCGCACCGGAATCTGATCTTCAAAAAGGACCATGCCCAGTCCGCAATCTCGGGCCAATTCGTTTAAGGCGGTAGCAGCGCCTCCGCGAGTCGGATCGCGCATCCAGCGCACACCAGGTCCGGCAGCCCGGACCAGCGCTTCGACCAGGGGAAGCACGGAGCGGGTATCGGAACGAAGATCGGCTTCAAGATCAAGTTCACCGCGGGCTAACAGGATGGTGATGCCGTGATCGCCGAGAGGTCCGGAGAGCAGAATCTTGTCGCCCACCCGCACCGAGCGAGGGTCGATGGTCACGCCATGCAGCATGCGACCGATGCCAGTCGTGGTGACGTACATCAGGTCCGCTTTGCCATGTTCGACAACCTTGGTATCACCGGCAGCAATGCGGACTCCTGCGTCGTGCGCGGCTTTCGCCATGGCCCGGACTTCCGCTTCCAGAACTGGGGTGGGAAGACCGGCTTCCAGAACGTAGGTAACCACCAGAGCTTCTGCTTTGGCTCCTGAAACCGCCAGGTCATTGACCGTGCCGTTCACCGCAAGTTCACCAATGGAGCCGCCGGGGAAGCTCAGAGGCTTGACCACAAAGCTATCGGTCGTGATGGCAACTTTGGTCCCGTTGATCTCAACCTGTGCGGCATCTCCGAGCGGGCCGGGAGCGGCGCCAAAGAGCAGGGGAACAAAAAGACCTTCAACCAGCTTGCGGCTGGCTTTACCTCCGGCTCCGTGCGCCATCTCGATTTGGGGATCGCGGAACCGGATGGAAACGGGATTGGCATCCATGGCAGCCGGAGCGCTCATGCGATCGAACTCAGGCTGGCCACCATTGCTGCCTTGCGATGTTCGTAGCTGTGATAAGCGGCGCATGATCCTTCCGATGACACCATGAGTGCGCCGACGGGATGCTCCGGCGTACACTCGCGGCCAAAGAGCTTACACTGGTGCGGTTTCAGCACGCCTTTCAGCACTTCTCCACATTGCGCGGCCTTAGGATCGGTCACCCGCACACCGGGGACATCGAAGCGTTGTTCCGCATCCCATTTGGCGTACTTGTCGTTCACGCGCAGTGCCGACTGCGAAATAAATCCCAGCCCGCGCCACTCGAAATAAGGGCGCAATTGGAAAACCTCGGCCATGGCCCGAAGCGCCGCGCGGTTGCCCTCCCAGGGAACCACCCGCTTGTACTGGTTTTCCACCTTGGCCTCACCCGCTCTCAACTGACGCAAAAGCATGACGATGGATTGCAGTATGTCCAGCGGCTCGAAGCCCGAGACCACGATCGGTTTACGTTCGTTCTGGGCGATCCACTCGTAAGGACGGCAGCCGATCACGGTCGAGACATGTCCAGGGCCGATGAAGGCATCGAGCCGCATGTCGGGAGAATCAAGAATCGCCCGGATGGCTGGGATGATGGTGACGTGGTTGCAGAACACGGAGAAATTTTGGATGCCTTCTGCCTTGGCGCGCATCATCGTGAGCGCGGTGGAAGGCGCTGTGGTCTCAAACCCGATAGCGAAAAACATGACGTGCTTGTCAGGGTTGAGTCGGGCAAGCTTCAAAGCATCAGAGGGCGAATACACGATGCGAACGTCCATTCCCCGCGCCTTGTGCTCAAGTGGGCTGCCCTGGGTTCCGGGTACACGCATCATGTCGCCAAAGGCGGCGAAGATTACGTCGGGCTGCTGCGCGATAGACAAGCCATCGTCGATTCGCCCCATGGGAAGCACACAGACGGGGCAGCCAGGCCCGTGGATCAATTCGATATTAGCGGGAAGAATGTCCTTGAGGCCGAAGCGATAGATGGCATGAGTGTGGCCGCCGCAGACTTCCATCATGCGGTAGTGGCGCGTGCCAGCGAGCCGGCGAATCTCTTCGGCCGCACGGGAAATCAATTCGGGTTGGCGGAACTCATCAACAAATCTCATGCGGATCGTTTCTTCACTAGTCAATTCACGTCGGCTTTATCCAAGTCCTTCAGGCCGTATCCCTGGACTTCCTGCATCGCTCCATCAATCTCTCCCAGCATTCGGAGCGTGTTCATCTGGTCGAGTGCGTCGGTCTCGCTGATCTTGCTCATGGCAAAGCCGACATGGATGAGCACCCAGTCACCCGGCGCCGGCTTGTCGTCCTGCAGCAGGCCTAAATCGATCTGGCGGCGGACGCCGACCACGTCAACAAGGGCCGACCTCGTGTTGTCGGAAGAGATTTCGACGATCTTCCCGGGTATGGCTAGACACATGCGACATCCTCCCGCCCGATCATGGTTGTGATCCTCGGTCTGACCTTGGTCGTTGGTCGTTGGCCGTTCGTCGTTCGTCGTTGGTCAATACCTGTAATCTCCGACTTCTCTTGTCCTTAGCTTACTGGCCGCCGAACAGATCTTGTCTTTGGCCAACGACCAAAGACCAACGACGGGCTTCAAGCTTTGTGCGCGGTAATGTCGAAGGAGAGCTTGAGTTCGTCCTTCAACTTCACCGTGCCTCCGGCCGCGGTAACTGGCCTAATTTCGTAATCACTCTGGCGCACGACAAAGTCTCCGGCCGCGCGCAACGTATCGCCTCTCAATGTCACCCGTGCGGAAACCGGCTGATTCCGCGTGACCCCGTGCAACGACAGTTCCCCGTTCAACGCAACCGGAAATAGCCCCTCGCTCATCCTCTGGACCGATGAAGGTCGCGGGCATTCGTAAATGATCTCCGGGAATCCGTCCGTTTCCAGGACTTCATCATGCATCTTACGCTCCATCTCGTGGCGATCCTTATCGCTGATGTCGTCGGTCACCGTCAGCGAAGCCGCCTGGATTACGAGCCGCAAAGACGCATCCTCCAGGGCACTGGAACTCCACTGGACCTCGCCCTGGAAGTCCGGAATTGCAATGGTCGGGCTATGGGCAAACACCGAAAGCACCCCGGTAGCAAACGCCCGGACAACAAATGTACTCCTCTTGGCGTCAATTAAGTATCGCACCGTTTTCGCCTGCGGTGTTCCTGCACTGGACAAGCTGATATTTCCCTCCTGAGCTGGTTGCCGACCTGTGCTCTCATGCTTTTACATTGCCCGTAATTTCAGGTAGCGATCCAGATCCGGCAGAGCCAGATTGGCCAGGTCGCCGACTCCCAGCTGCCCCATGTAGCGCCTCACAATCGGATTGGTAAGAATCAAGCCCGCCCCGAAAAGATGAGCGCCACACCACTGAGCATGAATAGCGTGTCTTTGTCGTTGAAGCCCCCATTACCATTTTCCATTGCCACGGCAGTCTCCTTTTCATGCGACATGTTTACTGCTTCGAAGTACGCCAGGAACCAAGACCATTCCCGTTGAGAACTTTGTTGCAGAGAGTTTTGTTGATGACCGATTCGACCAGCTTGTAGCATTCGTCGATGGGAAGCAGGTAATACTCGGCTGCGGAATAGCCGCGGGAATAGCCCAGCCGGTTGACCAGCAGCCCTTCCACATGGGATTCCATTTCGCTCAGAATCGGATTGTGGGTCACAATGTCGTTCCAGGGTTGTGCAGGTTCACTTTGGGAATCCAGGGCAGGGCGCCCATGACGATGTCTTCAATGCTGGGCTGTGTCGCTGCGGTCATGGCGATGGTATCGCCATCACAGCCCAGGCCGGCCGTGATCCACAGAACTTCGATTTCGGCGATTGGGGGAGGTCCAATCTTTTTGTCCTGTAAAGTCATGTCAGCCATCGATCTGAGGATGGGTACGACGCCCGATCCCGACGCATTCTACTCTGTTTTGGCTCTGAACAGCCCGTTAAGCAAGCATTCGCTGGCCCGCCCGGCGCGTGACGATGCAGCAGAAGGAGGCGCAATTGAGTTTGCCGCCTGATTAGAACATATGTACGGTAACGTACAGCGTTCACCGTATTGACCAAAATTCATAGCGCTATAAAGTGTTGCGTATAGACAAATACCGGCAGCCTCATAAGTAACTTTTCCCGCCTTCCGTGAGTAGCCGACCGCTGACTGAATGTATGGCTCGGCCTGCCGCCTGCCCAAGGCAGCTTGGGAGCCATCTTGCCAACCACAATTCTGATTGTTGACGACAGCGAAGTGGTGCGCCGTTCCGTACGCGCCTGCATCGAGCAAAACACCGATTGGAAGATTTGTGACGAAGCGGAAAACGGCGCCATCGCGGTCGAAAAAGTGAAGCAACTGCGGCCCAATGTGGTGATTCTGGATTTGGCCATGCCTGTGATGAACGGTCTGGAGGCGGCGAGACTCATCTCATCGATTGCTCCTAACGCGGCGATGCTGCTGTTCACCATGCACCACTGTGATGAACTGCTGAAAGAGGCTCAGGCCGCGGGCATAAGGGGGATCCTCTCAAAATCTGAAGGTCTGGCGGACCGCCTGCTGGCCTCAGTCCGGGCCGTCTGTGGCGAACCAACCGCAACCATCTGAATAGTGTCCATCGAGTCGGAAAGAGTCGGCCCGCGCGCTGGCTGGGTCGCACGCCGGGTCGGTCTAGAAAATGTAAAGTCTTGTAAAGGCAGAAGATAAATCGCAACCGGGATATACTTTCTCTCGTCAAAAGGGAGCGGTGTGTTCGCCGCGAGATAATCATTGCAGACGGTGTTCGCGGGGGAAACGACACAGTGAGCTTACGCATTGAAAACTGCCAGAGGGGGCCACGCGTCGGCCTGGGCGGCGATGGTGAACAGAGGAAGAGTGATCGACCTCGCCGACACGGTTTAGCGATACTCGCACTCTATCTGGCGGCCACCCTCCCGGGCTGCGGCGGCGCAAACTCCAAATCTGGTACCGCAAGGGCCTCGACTCAAACGGTGGTTCCTGTGGGTGTCGCAACCGCCGAGCGCCGCGACGTGCCCGTCTACCTCAAGGGTCTGGGCAGCGTGACGGCCTCCAATACGGTTAGCGTAAAGAGCCGGGTGGACGGCCAGCTGGCGCAGGTCAATTTCAAGGAGGGCCAGAACGTCAATAAAGGAGACCTGCTGGCGATCATCGATCCTCGGCCGTTCCAGGTAGCTCTCGACCAGGCGCAAGCGAATTTATTCCGCGACCAGGCTCAACTGAGGGACGCGCAACTGAATTACGAGCGCTTCAAGAGTTTGCTGGGGGAATCGGGAGCAGTTTCCCAACAGCAGGTGGATACCCAGAAAGCAGCCGCGGATCAGTTGGAGGGAGCGGTCCGCGCGGATCAGGCCCAGATCGACAACGCAAAGCTGAATCTCGTCTACTCGCACATCACCGCGCCCATCAGCGGCCGCATCGGACTGAGGCTGGTGGATGTGGGCAACATGGTGCACGCCGCCGACACCACCGGTTTGTTAGTCATCACCCAACTGCAGCCCATCGCGGTCGTCTTCACGCTGCCGGAAGACAATTTGCAAACTGTCTCCCAGCACATGCGCCAGAGCACGCTTCCAGTCGAGGCCTACA
>JBGQIG010000172.1:0-6608 GCA_041498365.1 Terriglobia bacterium
GGCACAGGATCGCTGATCATTCTTGGCGAGCGCATGCTCAAGGCCGCAATCTTCGTGCTGGCTATTTTCACCATACTGGGCACGCTCGGTTTCAACCTTACAACTCCTCTTGCTGGCCTGGGTATCGGCGGTATTGCAATCGCCTTCGCCGCACAAAAAACCCTGGAGAATCTTTTCGGCGGGGTTTCAATTCTCGGAGATGAAGTCATCCGCATCGGAGATGTCTGCCGCTTCGGTGACCGCCTGGGCACGGTGGAAGATATCAGCCTGCGCTCAACCCGAATTCGCACTCCTGACCGGACCGAGCTCTCCATTCCAAATGGTTCGCTGGCCACGATGAATGTGGAAAACCTGACCCGCCGTGACAAGATCTTGTTCAACACCAAGCTGGGGCTGCGCTACGAAACGTCGCCAGACCAGGTGCGCTATGTGCTCGCCCAGGTCCGTCGTTTGCTTTATGAACATCCCAAGGTGGAAACCGAGGGTGCACGGAATCGCTTTATCGCATTTGACGAGAGCGCCTTGACTCTGGAAATTTTTGGTTATGTCCTTACCCGGGACAACGACGAGTTCCTGGCCATCCGCGAAGATCTTCTGCTTCGCATCATGGATATTGTGGGCGCAGCCGGCACCGGCTTTGCCTTCCCGTCGCAGACTGTTTATCTGGGCCGGGACTTGGGTGTGGACAAGGAGAAGGCAACCCGGATCGCCCAGGAAGTGCAAAAGTGGCGGGAGAGCAACCGGTTGCCGTTTCCAGATTTCACGCCAGCCGACATTTCCGAGTTCAGCAACTCACTGCCTTATCCGCAGCCCGGCTCTGCCGTCGTAAGCAGAAAGGAAGAGATGCGCTAGTAGCGCGAACCTGTATGCCGGATGTCTTTGAAATCCGGTTCTGGAGGTGGTCTGTGCGCCCAGCAGTTTATTTGGTTCTTCTTGCAGCTCTTATGACGTTTCGTACGCCGCAAGTTTTTTCCGGGGAGGCACCCATGCAAAGTTCCACTGCCCGTCCGGCGGACGCCGCCGAGATCTCGCTTTCGTGGATGAAAGATTCCGCCGCGAAGATGGAAGGCGACGTGGTCACCAGGTATGGAGACACGCAGCACGCGCGAGTCAGACGAGGCCTGCAGCAGATGGCTGAGTTCTGGAGTGCGGAGGATGGCGATGCCTCCACCTTCGAAGACTTCGTCCGCGTTAACTTCGCCGGAGACCAGGCCACTTTGGATACGATGTTCAACCGCCTGGAGCGTTTGCTGGAGCAACTCGGCGGCCATATGCATGAGATCAACCGTGAATTTCGACAGCAGATGGACCTCGATCTGGGCCCAGTGCTTCCTTTTGACGAAATTATCGGCGGCTATGATCCCTCGGCTCACGTTACGGATGATTTCTTTAAGAACAAGCTTGCCTTTGTGGTGCTGCTGAATTTCCCTCTCACTTCGCTGGACGAGCGCCTCAAAGACGGTCCATCGTGGAGCCGCCGGCAATGGGCCGAGGTTCGCCTGGCACAAGGTTTCTCCAAGCGAATTCCCGCTGACGTGAACCTGGGGATCGCCCAGGCCGAAGCCCAGTCGGGCCAGTACATTTCGGAATACAACATCTGGATGCACCACCTGCTCGATGCGCGCGGCCAGCGCCTGTTCCCACCGAAAATGCGCCTTCTCAGCCACTGGAACCTGCGCGACGAAATCAAGGCCGACTACGCGGACGCGTCTAGCGGTCTGGGAAAGCAGCGCATGATCCAGCAGGTGATGGAGCGCATCGTCACCCAAATGATTCCGGCGGTCGTTGTGAACAATCCCGCCGTCGACTGGAATCCAGCCAGCAACGACGTGACGCCCGCAGCAGTGAAAGATTCAGAGTCGGCAGCCGCACCGCCTGCGAAGCCCAGCAATGCGCGCGAACCGGACACTCGTTACGCGATGCTGCAAAAGACATTTTTCGCATCGAAGAAGGCCGACCCTTACTCGCCGACCGCGCCCACGCTCATCGCTCGCCGCTTTGACGAAGACCGTGAGATTCCGGAAGCGAGAGTGCGCGCAATGCTGGAACAAGTGGTGACATCACCTCTGGTTCCGCAGGTCGCGAAGCTGATCGAATCGCGTCTGAAGCGTCCGCTCGAGCCGTTTGACGTCTGGTACAGCGGCTTCCGTCCGGGCAGCCAGTACACCGAAGCCCAGCTGGATGAGATGGTCGCGAAGAAATATCCGACCCCGCAGGCCTATCAGCAGGACATTCCCAATCTTCTGGTAAAGCTCGGCTTCTCTCCTGAGCGCGCGCAACGCATTGCCGGCAATATTGTGGTTGATCCGGCGCGTGGTTCAGGCCACGCCATGGGTGCTGAGATGCGCGCTGAGAAGGCTCACTTGCGGACTCGCGTGGAAAAGGGCGGCATGAACTACAAAGGTTTCAACATCGCCGTCCACGAAATGGGGCACAATGTCGAACAGACTTTCTCGCTGAATGACGTTGACCACACCTTGCTGAAAGGCGTGCCCAATACGGCGTTCACCGAGGCCCTGGCCTTCGTGTTTCAGGGACACGACCTTGAACTGCTAGGCCTTCCCGCGCCCGACGCCACAAGCCAGGCGGAAAAAACGCTGAACGATTTCTGGGCAACTTACGAGATCGCGGGAGTTGCGCTCGTAGACATGGCGGTCTGGCACTGGATGTACGACCATCCCCAGGCCACGCCGAAAGAACTCAACGACGCTACGGTACAGATCTCCAAAGACATCTGGAACCGGTATTACGCTCCCGTGTTTCACAAGAAAGATGTCGTACTGCTCGGCGTTTATTCTCACATGATTGACTCGTTCCTCTACCTACCCGACTATCCCATCGGCCATTTGATCGCGTTCCAGATTGAAGAGCAGATGAAGAAGGCGGGTGCAATCGGCCCCGAGTTCGAGCGCATGGCCAAAATGGGCCATGTCACGCCCGACCTATGGATGGAGCACGCCACGGGAAAACCGGTTGGACCGGAGGCTTTGCTGGCGGCGACGCAGGGGGCCCTGGCGGCCGTCGGAAAATAGTTCGCCATATCTTTAGTTCTGGCCAAGCCTCTTAGATCGCATCTCGCCGGCGCATCCACCACTGCAGGGCCCGGTGCGTAGGCCAATACACCAGCAGGGGAATGACAATCATATAGCCCAGTAGATACAGCCATCCGGGCATTACATGTTGCTCTCGAAAGAATGCTCCGCGAGCCCAGTTCACATCATGTTCTGGCCGCCAGAAATAATTGATCGGTACCACCACCCAGGTCGTAAGAGTCTGATACTTCCATCCGCGCTTGTCGTAACCCAGGCGCCAGATGGCCCAGAGCAACAGCGGCGGCGTGACCACGTGAAACAAACTTAGAACACGGAGGAACAACGGCAAGCCGCCATCAAACATGTATTCCGTGCCACCGATGAAGTGCATCCCCGTAAGAAGTGCGCCCAACAAATCGATGGTGTAGAGACTTTGGAACAGCAGCAGTCCGGTGGCTTGCCAGGAAAAAAGCAGCGGGCTTTCCAGCCACAGCGCTGCCGCGATGAACAAATTCCCCAAATCGCAGAAAAAAAGGAAATTCTGCGCACCATAGTGTTTCCAGTAGAACGGCGCCCACGCCGCTACCCACACGGTCCACAAAACTTTGAGCCAAAGCGGCACCCGCATAGCCGCCATTGTACCCGCCAATTACCACAGTAACTTGCTGGGCTTCACCACTGTACCTAGCATTAACTGCTATGAGTTACCAAGCGCTATTATTCTGCCCGGACGAAAAGACGGCCCGCGTGGTCACCCAGGTGCTGAGTGAACTCGAGTTTGCGGTCGAGCCCTGCCACGAGCCCTTTGCCGCAGTCAAGAAACTGATGGTCCAGCACTTCGATGCCCTCGTGGTCGACTGTGACAACGAGCAGAACGCGGCCCTCCTGTTCAAGAGCGCACGGAATTCAGGTTCGAATCAAGCTTCGCTTGCGGTCGCTGTGGTTGAAGGGCAGGCAGGCGTTGCCAAGGCCTTCCGCCTGGGTGCAAACCTGGTGCTGACTAAACCCATTCATGTAGAGCAGTCCAAGGGCACGCTGCGCGTCGCCCGTGGTTTACTTCGGAAGGGACAAACCGCCAAGCCGGCGGGATTATCTCCGAGCTCCGCGGAGCCAACTGCGGGCGCGCAGCCATTTGTGCCGGCGCCTTTCCCTCCGCCGCAGTCCATCACACCACCTCCTTCTGGCAGCGCTTCCGCCTTTGAGCTGGATGCGGAACCGACACCCCAACCGGATCCTGCCGAAGCCGCGCTGCTCGAGTACATGCCGGATTCCGCTCTGCCGGGCACAGGCAGCTCGCCGCAGTCAGCGACAGATTCCAGCCCGGCCAAGCAGTATCCATGGCAACCGCGCTCCAAGCCTATGGCGGAGCCGATGGCCTCGGCGCTGCGCCGGGCCGCCGAAGCTGCCGGAAAATCTGCGTTTGACGCGCCAGCGCAGGGTCAAGCCACCGCTCCACAATCCAAGATGGGCGCCGCGGCGGCTCCCGCTCGCGCCAAGGAAATTCCGTCTTCAGGCGCCAGAGACCTCGGTTTAGAACCGGCCGCAACCGCCATACCGGCGCGCTCCAAGGAAAAGAAGAACCAGGAGCCAGTGGTTGCGGAGGCCTGGGATTCAGACTCAGTTTCAGCCGCCGCCCCGGAGCCAAGTCTCCCTTCGATTGTCGAAGATCAGCAAGCTTCCGGCGCGGGCGGGAGCAAGAAGACGCTGCTGATTGCAATGCTGATCCTGGGAGTCGCGGCCGCCGGCTACTTCGGCTGGACCAGGATGCAGTCCGGGCATCCGCAACCAGCGGTGCCACAATCGGTAGCCCCAGCAAATGCGGGGGCGGCTGCGCTACCTTCAGAGCCCGCTCCGTCAGCCACAGAGGCTCAACCGGACCCGGGTGAGGCAGCGCAACAAGCGGAACAAGGCCTCACCACCACCGCTACTTCCTCCAAGCCTTCGGCTGCGGTGGTAGCTGAAGGCCCTGGGCTCAAGACACCTGCCCCGGCCAAAGCGGCGACGGATGAGAACGATATTTCTGTGATCAAAGCGCCCCCTACTTCCAAGCCAGAGCAGTCGCAGCCTCTGGTGGTGAAGAATGGTCCCTCCACACAGGCGAAGCCTGAAGCCGAGACGCTGGAACCAGAGCAGGCGCCCGCCCCGACCAGCATAGCGACAGGCTCAAGCAACAGCGCGCTCTCCGGTCTTGTGAATACCAATGCGATCAATGCCCAGAAAGCGCCTCAGCAGACGCTGAGAATTTCGCAGGGTGTTTCCCAGGGTCTTATCCTCAAGAAGGTCCAGCCTGTGTATCCTCCACAGGCCCTGCAGCTGCATATAGAAGGAAAAGTCGAATTGCAGGCGAACATTTCCAAGGCTGGCAGCATCACTGGCGTCAAACAGTTGAGCGGGGACGCGGTTCTGGGACACGCAGCAATGGATGCAGTCCGGCAATGGAAGTACAAACCCTACTTTCTGAATGGCGAGCCCATCGAAATTCAGACACAGATCACAGTGAACTTCAAGCTTCCGTAGACCCAGTTCAAAAGTGTGGCGGCGCGAGAATGCAATTCTCGCGCCCTTTTTTGGATCGGATCGCGAGTGGGCCGGTTCGGAATTCTGACTCCTGTACCAGCGTCACCCTCGAGACAGAGTGCGTCGGGAAAATTCCGGTGCGGGAGAGTCACAGTTCCGCGCAAGTACCTCAGCGGCTGAAGCCGTCCGTTCAAATTGTGGCAACAAATGCAGGGCTGGAAGCCCTACTCCACCCTCTGCCTCGACCGACTGATGAATCCACTTATGATGATTCCGGGTGGAGCAGGCCTTTAGGCCTGCATATATAAACAAAACGTATCCGGGCTTTAGCCCCTGAGGTGTCAGTCTGCTTCAAACCGGCTCGTTACTTTCGGTTCCACCTCCAAGAACAGTCTCTGCCCAAGTTATAATCAAGAGATACCCACTCACTGAAATTCCCTTCTGTGCGGGGGGGCTGATCTTATGGATTTCAAGCTAGTCAGCGATTACGAGCCACGCGGCGACCAGGCCACCGCCATTCACGCCCTCGTCCGGGGTGTTTTCGACCGCGAGCAACACCAGGTTCTTCTGGGGGTGACCGGGTCGGGCAAGACCTACACCATGGCCAAGGTGATTGAGCAGGCCAACCGGCCCACCATCGTCATGGCGCACAACAAGACTCTGGCGGCCCAGCTCTATCATGAATTCAAGAGCTTTTTCCCGCACAATGCGGTGGAATATTTCGTCTCTTACTACGACTATTACCAGCCGGAAGCGTACGTCCCCGCCGCCGATCTGTACATTGAAAAAGAAGCCACCATCAATGACGAGTTGGACAAGCTGCGACTGTCGGCCACGCGATCGCTGTTTGAGCGGCGCGATTGCCTCATCGTGGCCTCGGTGAGCTGCATATACGGCCTGGGCTCGCCCGAGGCGTACTACGGCATGCTGCTCTTCCTGGAGAAGGGTCAGAAGATCAAGCGCGAGGACATTACCCGCAAGCTGGTGGAGATTCTCTACGAGCGTACCGATGGCGACTTCCGTCGCGGGACGTTTCGCGTGCGTGGCGACGTGATCGAA
>JBGQIG010000173.1:0-6593 GCA_041498365.1 Terriglobia bacterium
CGCCTGGTTTCCATTTGCATGGACGCAGGTGTCAATCTTTTCGACACTGCCGACGTCTATTCAAACGGCCTTTCCGAAGAAATTCTGGGCAAGGCGATTGAAGGAAAACGCCAGGACGTCCTGATCTCGACCAAGGCCACGTTCCGCCTGGGAAATGGACCGAACGATCTGGGATCGTCGCGGCACCACTTGATCAGGGCCTGTGAAGCCAGCCTGCGGCGCCTCGGCACCGACTACATCGACATCTACCATCTTCATGGATTCGACGCCTTCACTCCGGTCGAGGAAGCTTTAAGCACGCTTAATCACCTGGTCGAGAGCGGGAGAGTCCGCTACATCGCCTGCTCGAATTTTTCCGGCTGGCATCTGATGAAATCTCTGGCCGCTTCGGAACGTTATGGCTGGGCTCGCTACGTTGGGCACCAGGTCTACTATTCGCTCATTGGACGGGAATATGAATGGGAACTGATGCCGCTCGCCCTGGATCAAGGGGTGGGTGCGCTGGTTTGGAGCCCGCTCGGGTGGGGCCGTCTGACCGGGAAAATTCGCCGCGGCCAGCCTTTGCCGTCCGAAAGCCGGCTCCACAAGACATCCGAGAATGGTCCCCCGGTAGCGGATGAGTATCTGTACAAGGTAGTGGATGCCTTGGACCGAGTCGCTAAAGAAACCGGAAAGAGTGTGCCGCAGGTCGCGCTGAACTGGCTTTTACGGCGGCCCACAATCTCCACCGTCATCATCGGCGCCCGGAATGAAGAACAGTTGCGTCAGAACCTTGCCGCAGAAGGATGGTCGCTCTCTCCGGCTCAGATCGCCGAATTGGACCGTGCCAGCGAAGTGACGCCGATCTATCCCTACTGGCATCAGTGGCAATTCGCCGAGCGCAATCCTATGCCCGTTCCTCACTAATATTTTGCCGGAGTACGGGGCATCGCCTTCAGAACCAGATAGAATCAGTGTCAGCTGAGGCTTGCCATGCCCGAAGATACGCCATCCCAGCCGTCGCCTGATCTCAACCCCCAGCCGGCTTCCGATCCAGTCTCCGGCCCGGCAACGGATCTCGTCCCTGGCCCCGGAGTCAACATCGGCGAGGAATTTGGCACCGCGAAGCGCAATCTGCCGCCGGCCAAGATTGTTGCGGTCACCTTGGCCGCAGCCGCGCTCATCGTGGGAGCATGGGCCTTTCTGCAGCGAGCGAAACCCCAGGGCGGAGGCTCCGTCGACAATATCGCCGCTGCTGAGATTCCGGACCAACATGCGGTACTGGTGGCGGTAAATGTCACGGTACACAATTCGGGCGAGAAGTCGCTTTGGATCCATGACATCAAGGCTACGATCAAAACCGACGGCGGTGAGTTCACCGACGTGGCTGCGTCCGCGGTAGATTTCGACCGTTACTTCCAGGCTTTTCCTGCGCTGAAGACGAATGCCCTCGCGGCGCTGCCGCCCGAGACCAAGATCCCCCCTGGCGGCCAAGCCCAGGGCACGGTGGTGGTGAGCTTTCCCGTCACCCAGGACGGGTTCGACAAGCGCAAATCGTTAAGCGTGGTAATCCAACCGTACGACCAGCCCTTGCCTTTGGTTCTAACCAGATAGAGCTCCCTCAGTTACCGGGCGGGTTCGAAGTCTTGCGAAATCCTCCGCGCTCTGCGTCCACGCCGTGACCAGCATCATCTAATTGTTCGGAGAACCACCAAACCGTGAGGTCACGAATCGCTGTTTTCATTCTGGTCATTCAGTCCATCCTATTTTTGGCGCATTGGTTTCTATACCAGACCTGGACCGCTTTCTGGATAGGCGCAGATCCGCCCGGAATTTCGAAATTGCAAGTGGCGTTGGCCCTGCTGTCGGTCAGCTTTGTGGTCGCGTCCCTGCTGGCCTGGCGTTCCCACCACGTAGTCGTGCGCATTTTCTACACCATTTCCGCAGTCTGGCTCGGCATCTTGAGTTTCTGCTTTCTGGCCGCGTGCTCGTGTTGGGCACTCTATGCCGGAGCCCGGCTTGTTGGGCTGCACCCGGATCGGCGTGTGCTGGTAGGTGTGCTCCTTGGCCTTGCCCTGCTGGCAAGTTTGTACGGCATCGTCAATGCCGCCTGGACTTGGGTGAGGCGGATCACCGTCAAATTGCCGAACCTGCCGGAATCCTGGCGCGGCCGGGTTGCGGCTCTAGTTAGTGACGCCCATCTCGGCCACATACGAGGCTACAGATTCATGCGGCGCATCGTAGCCATGCTCACTCACCTGCGCCCTGACATCGTCTTGATCGGAGGCGACCTATACGACGGTACCGCCGTTAGGGTAAATAAGGTCGCGTCTCCCTGGGCCAAACTCTCGGCTCCGCTGGGTGCCTATTTTGTCACTGGAAATCATGAAGAATTTTTCGACCACACCCAATATCTCGACGCCGTGAAACACTCAGGCGTGCGCGTCCTGAACAATGAGAAAGTGACCATCGATGGTCTGCAGATTGTCGGCGTGCACTACCGCGATTCCACCGATGATGAACGCTTTCGCGCGGTCCTGCAAAAAGCCGACTTGGATCGGGATCGAGCCAGCATCCTGCTCACGCACGCGCCCGACCGGCTGCGCATTGCGGAGGAGGAAGGCATCTCCCTGCAGCTTTCCGGCCACACCCACGGCGGACAGTTCTTTCCCTTTACCTGGATCACTTCCCGTCTCTACGGCAAGTTTGTTTACGGGTTGCAGCGCTTGGGCAATCTCCTGGTCTACACTTCATACGGCGCGGGCACCTGGGGTCCGCCCCTGCGGGTAGGAACAACTCCTGAGATTGTGTTGATCCAGTTCGAATAACTCTGGGAAAGACCTGAATATTACTGATGCTTCTTCAGGAATTTTCTGTGTAACAGGTGAGTCGCAGCCGTAGGCTTGATCTCGTCGTACTTCAAACAACTGATAGACCCGTCCACTTCGAGCACCGCTAGTGCTACATCTTTAAGGTTGGCGATTCCGTGCTCTCTCAGAGCAGAGTGCAGCTCATCCATGGTGACATGTTCTCGAGCCATGTGGAGGGCGATGACCTCGCCATCGTGAACCAGCAAGCTCGGTTGGCCTTGAACCAATTTGCGGAAACTGCGATTCCAGCCGGAGACCTCTGCCACCAGGTAGTTGATCACCAGCAGGGTAGCGGCGGCAACGACCCCGCCCAGGACTGACGTATCCGGACCGGTCATTGCGTTCTGCACCGCATTGCTGAGCAGCAGGAGCAAGACCAAATCGAAGGGGGTCATCTGTCCCACTTCGCGCTTGCCGCTCAACCGCATGCCCAGCAGCACGACAGCGTAGATAACCGTCGTCCGCAGGGCGATGGCGATCAGAACCTGCCAGCCCGGATACATGGGGCTCTATTGCGTCGCCGTGACCGGCGTCGGCGCATTCTTCGGCGTGCTCAGATACCCCGTCGCTCGATTCTTGTCCACCGTCCAGACCACCAGTTCATACAACATGCGGTCGCGCCCGCTGTAGAACTGGATGGGCTCGCTGACGTTACGGTCCTTCTTCTCGATGGTCTTGTCGTCGGAGGTGACGTTCAGGGTAAATTTGCCCTTTTTCGCGTCCGTCTTCTTCAATTGCAGTCCTACGGTAGCTACGGGCTGCGGTTTGGCTCCCTTGATCAGCGTGAACTCGTAGTAATTCCGGTCGCCCCTGTGTTTGAGGATTTCCAGATCCTGCCGGGTATTGGCCACCAGACCACTCTGCACCCCCAGGTCGCCAATCGTACTCTGCAGCCGGGCCTTGGTGGCCTCGAGGTCGGCCTTGGTCGAGGCCACGTCGGTCTTGACCCCGCCGACGTCGGTCTTCACTCCCGCGACTTCCCCGCTCACTGCGCTCATCTGCTGCTTCTGCTGCTCCGCAAGACGCGCTTCCGACGCTCTTTGCTGTCGCATCAGTTCGGCGGAGCGAGTCGCCATTTCCTTCTTGGTCATGCCAACTTGCTGGGCCAGAGTCTCGTCGTCGGCTTCGGCTGACTGCATGCGCTTGCCCAGGTCGGCAAGCTGCGCGCTGCTGGCCGCTTGGTCTTTGCTCATCTTGTCGAGGCGTCCGCGCAAGTCAAAGATGAAGTAGAGCGATCCCGCCACATAGATCACCGCGAGCGCCAATAGAATCCACTTGCCCATACTGCTTTCCGACGTGACGTGAACTTCGCCCTCGTCCGCCATAACGGCTCCTCCGCTGGTTGAAATGGGATGTTGAAGCAATTGTTCAGCATAGCGCCCAAGGTGTCAATTGCAAGAGGGATGCGGCAGACATCGCATTGCCCGCCCATCCCAAACGTAGCGCCGGCGTCCCGCCGACTGTCCCGAGGGCGTCTCGCCCTCGGCCGGGCGGAAAGAAAAGACTCCAACCCCCGGGGAATGCCACCTAAAATGCCATTATAAATGGCATCCCATATGGTAAAATGATGCCATGACCACCACGCTTACCATCGACAAGGCCGGACGCGTAGTCCTGCCCAAACCGGTACGGGACGCCTTGCAGATCAGCCCCGGCGACTCCTTGGAACTGGAAAGCTCCGAGGATCGCATCGTCTTGCGCCCCGCGCGAGGCGCCGCACGCGTGTACAAGAAGCAAGGAGCATGGGTCCTTCATGGCGGCGCTCCGCTTTCGCCCAACGTAGTAGACGACACCCTCCGCAGAGTCCGCCGGGAGCGTGAGCGGGCAATCCTTGGAAAACGCCGGTGAGATGGTTCTTTGACACTTCCGTCCTGGTGCCCGCCTTTCTGGATGAGCACGTGCATCATGGAGCCAGCCGCAAGGCTTATCTCAAGGCGGACAAGAAACACGATTGCTGTGCCGCTCACAGCCTGGCAGAAGTCTACGCGACCCTTACTCGCTTGCCTGGAAGCCACCGGGCAACAGGAGATCAGGCCATGCTCTTTCTGGAAGATATGGCCGGGAGACTGACCTTTATCGCTCTGGATTCCGAGGAATATTGGGCGGCGATTGCGAACGCGGCTGACTCCGGCGTGGTCGGAGGTCTGACATACGATGCGCTGCTCGCCCGCTATGCATTAAAGGCCAAAGTGAACACGATCTACACCTGGAATTTGGCGCACTTCCAACAGCTTGGGAGCGATGTGGCCAAGCTTGTGCGCACGCCCTGACACGCCCTGACGCCCACTATAACTTTACTTTCCTCAAGCGCAACGAATTCGTAATCACCGAAACCGAACTTAAGCTCATGGCCGCCGCCGCCAGGATCGGGCTCAGTAACAGCCCAAAAAACGGATACAGCACGCCCGCCGCAATCGGTACGCCCAAAGAATTGTAGAGAAACGCAAACAACAGGTTCTGCCGGATATTGCGCATGGTCGCCCGGCTGAGTTTGCGCGCCCGCACGATGCCTGCGAGGTCACCTCTTATCAGCGTTACACCGCCGCTCTCCATCGCTACATCGGTGCCGGTGCCCATTGCAATACCCACGTTCGCCTGAGCGAGTGCAGGCGCATCGTTGATGCCATCGCCGGCCATGGCCACCACACGCCCTTCTTTCTGAAGACGCGCGACTGCCTCGGATTTCTTTGCCGGCAAAACCTCCGCCTCGAATTTCTCGATGCCCAGAATTCTGGCCACGGCTTCCGCGGCGGCGCGGCTGTCACCCGTGAGCATCACCAGGCGCAGCCCCTCGCCCTTGAGATCGCTTAAAGCCTGGGCAGTGGAGGGTTTGATCGGATCCGCAATGCCAATCAGTCCAGCCAACCGGCCATCTACCGCAACCGAGATCACGGTTTGTCCGTTGCGGCGCAAATCCTCCGCTTTCTGCTCTAGCTCTTGCATCGGAATTCCGTTCTCTTGTAGCAAGCGGTCATTCCCGGCAAGGATCCTCCTGTCATTCACCAGGCCACTAACTCCTCGCCCCGTGTAAGACTGGAACTCGCGCGCCGTCCCCAGAGCCAGGCCGCGGCTCTTGGCAGCTGCCACTATAGCGGCCCCGAGCGGATGCTCGCTTCCCTGCTCCACGCCGGCCACCAGACGCAACAGTTCATTCTCGTCCTGAGCCGGCACGGTAACTACGGATACCACGCGGGGCTTGCCTTCCGTCAGAGTGCCGGTCTTGTCGACAACCAGCGTGTCCACTTTCTCTAATATTTCGAGCGCTTCAGCATTCTTGATCAGCACCCCGGCCTGGGCCCCGCGTCCTGTCCCCACCATGATCGCGATCGGAGTCGCCAGACCCAACGCACACGGGCAGGCAATGATCAAGACCGCCACTGCATTTACCAGAGCGTGCGCCAAACGAGGTTCAGGGCCGAAGAGACCCCACGCAATAAAAGTCAGAACCGCAATCGCCATTACCGCCGGGACAAACCACGCCGATACCCGGTCGGCCAGCCGCTGAATGGGAGCGCGGCTGCGCTGCGCCTGGCTGACCATGCGCACAATTTGTGCCAGCAGGGTTTCGCTTCCCACCCGCTCCGCCCGCATAACCAGGGATCCAGTTCCATTCACCGTCGCCCCAATCACGCGGCTGCCGGCCTCCTTGCTTACCGGCATGGATTCGCCTGTGATCATGGACTCATCCACCGCGCTGCTGCCTTCGAGGACGACGCCGTCCACAGGAATCTTCTCTCCCGGACG
>JBGQIG010000174.1:0-6586 GCA_041498365.1 Terriglobia bacterium
AAGAGATTCCGGCGTCGCGCCGGGTGCGGTGCCGCCCGCGAGCTGTGCGGTCACTGAGTAGCCAATTTGCCTGAATTCAACAATCCTCAACAAGAACCCGGCATGGAGCGCCGGCTGCTGCTGGTGTTCGCGCTCACGTTCCTGGTGATCATTCTGTTTCAACCCTTGTTGAAGAAGTATTTGCCGCAGCCGGCCACTCCTCCAACCCAAGCTCCGGCAGTGGCCCAACCTTCGGCCCAGCCGGTAGCGGCTGCGCAGCCGCAGGTTCCGGTTCCAACTTCGGGTGCCAGCAAGCAGGCCGCGGCGGAAGCGGAGACGGTCGTCGAAAACGATCTCTATCGCATCGTGTTCAGCAACCGGGGCGGTCTGGTCAGATCCTGGATTCTCAAGAAGTATTTCGACGATCACGGCAAGCCTCTCGAATTAGTCAGCAAGGCTGCCGAGAAGTATGGATACCCGCTCTCGCTTTGGACTTACGACGAGAGCCAGCGCAACAAATTGAACTCGGCGCTTTACCTCGCCAGCGCTTCGGGCACGCTGAGTGCCCCGGCCGCAGTCATCTTCGAGTATGTAGACCAGGATGTCGCGGTCCGCAAGACTTTCAGCTTCGACCACAGTTACGTAGTGCGCGTCGAAACCTCAGTGCTCGCCAAAGGAAGCCAGGTCACGGCCTTCCCCATGTGGCCGGCGGGGTTCGGCGATCAACAAAATCCGGCGTCCTACGCGGCCAGCCGCATTGAGCACCAGTACAACGACAAGACCGAGCGGCTGGACATCAAGAAGGTCAGCGGCGGGGCCACTCTGCAAGGCCCGTTCAACTGGGCCGGCGTCGTAGACCAATATTTTGCCGCTGTATTCCTGCCGGATGATCCGCAAAGCGTGTCTGCCGTCACCCTGCGCAATCCGTTCGATGTCCCTAAGGATTCGCGGAATCCCAATGCGCAGGAAACCATCAAGGTCGAGCTCCTGGGAGTGGCTGTGGGCAGTTTCAAAACACCCACCGTCGAACGCATGTTCGTGGGGCCCAAGTCGCTCGGGGTTCTCGAGTCTGTGCCCGTGCCCACGTTGAGCGGCGCTCCCCAGGACCTGCGTGCCTTGATCAACTTTGGTTTCTTTGGGGTGATCGCCCGTCCCTTGTTCCTCTGGCTCAAGTGGACTTACGGGTGGGTTCAAAACTGGGGCTGGGCCATCGTGATCCAGACATTGATCATCAATCTGGCGCTGTTGCCGCTGCGCGTCTCCAGCATGAAGTCGGCGCTCAAGATGCAGAAAGTGGCGCCACAGATCAAGGCTATCCAGGAAAAATACAAGAAGTACAGCATGCGCGATCCGCGCAAACAGGAGATGAACCAGGAAGTCTCCGCCTTGTACAAGGCCGAGGGCGTCAATCCCGTGGGCGGTTGTGTGCCCATGATTATCCAGATGCCATTCCTGTTTGCGTACTACAGTATGCTGGGCGCGGCTCTGGACTTGCGACAGGCGCCCTGGCTGTGGATCCGCGATCTGTCGTCCCCCGACCCGTGGCATCTGTTACCGATCGGCATTATCATCACCATGCTGGTGACCCAGCGCATGACCCCGCAGCCCGGCATGGACGCGGCTCAGCAGAAGATGATGACCATCATGATGCCGCTGATGCTGGGCGTCATCAGTTGGAATCTGGCCGCAGGCCTGTGCCTGTACTGGTCCGAGGGCAACCTGATCGCCATCGCGCAGCAGGCGATCATGAACCGTACCAGCCTGGGCCGGGAGATGCGGGAGATCGCGTTGAAGCGGGCGAGGAAGAAAGATAAGTAGCCATCAGCTTTCAGCCGGACCCGCTCGAGTTCCGTGACTTGTCCAAATTTGTTCATTCCTTGGGGAAACTTTTCAGAAGTGTTGAACCTGCAAGGAACAAGCTGAAAGCTGATAGCTGAGAGCTTCTTTATGTCCATTCCCGACAAAATCGCCGCCGCCAACAAGATCAACGATCTCCTGAAAGGGATTGTCCACCACGGCGGTTTGCGCCTGAAGTACCGCATCACGGTGGACCCGCCGTTACAGGAAGATCGGGACTGGGAGCGCCCCGAGATTATGGTCGAATTCTCGGGCCCGGACTCGCCCCTGCTGTTGGAACGCGGTGGCGAGCTGTTGCGAGCCATCGAGTTCCTGGCCATTGAGATGCTCCGCCTGCCCGGCAACGAACATGAAAAAGTCTGCTTCGACTGCATGAACCATCGGGGGATGCGCCTGGAAGAGTTGCGCCTGGCCGCCGGCGTGGCAGCCGAAAGAGTACGCAAGAGCGGCGCCCCGTACGAGTTTGCGCCCATGTCGTCGCGCGAGCGCCGCATCGTCCACCTGGCTTTGCGCGACCATGCCGACCTGCGCACGCAGAGCGAGGGAGAGGGACTCCGGCGCTATGTGGTGGTATATCCGCAGAACTACAAGCCTGCCGCGGGCAAGCCTCCGCGCAAGACAATTCCCTGACCAGGTAATTAAGAGATCATGGTGAATCTCGACGACACCATCGTCGCCATCGCTACCCCGCCGGGTCGCGGCGGCATTGGGGTTGTCCGCCTGGCTGGGCCAGAAGCGCGCAACATCGCTCTGCCCATGTTGCGCCTGAAAAACGATCCAGAACCGGGGCGCGCGGTGTTCGGGTATCTCGTCGAACCATGTGGCGGGGGCGCCCACGCCCGCGGGGAGGCTGAATCAGATCGGGCGGTCACACACACCAGTGAAAAAAAGCGAGCAGGGGCGCCCGCGCCACACAATCACGAGCGGCGTATCGACGAAGTGGTTGTAACTTATTTCGCTAAGCCGCACTCCTACACCGCCGACGACATTGTTGAAATCTCCGCCCACGGCTCGCCGGTGGTCCTGCGTCATGTCGTCGAGCTTGCCCTGGCCCGCGGCGCCCGCCTTGCCGAGCCCGGCGAATTCACCATGCGTGCGTTCCTCAAGGGCCGCATTGATCTCACCCAGGCCGAAGCTGTCCGCGATCTGATCGAATCGCAGACACTTTACCAGGCCAAGGTCGCTGCCCAGCAGCTTGAGGGCGCCCTCTCCCACCGCCTGCAGCCGATCAAGCAGCAACTCGTAGAGCTGATCGCGCTGCTCGAAGCCGGCATTGATTTCGCGGAAGACGACGTCTCCGTCCTCCCGGCGGAACGAATCCTCGAGTACATCGCAAGCGTCCGCGTACCACTGGAACAACTCGCCGGCTCCTTCGCCTACGGGAAACTGGTTCACGAGGGTCTGACGCTGGCCATCGTGGGCCGCCCCAACGTGGGGAAATCGAGCCTCTTCAACCGCCTGGTCCAAAGTGAACGCGCCATCGTCACATCCACGCCCGGAACTACTCGTGACCTGGTGACGGAAACGGTGGCGCTCGGTGGCATTCCCGTAAAACTCGTGGACACGGCCGGCATTCGCCGCGCCCTCGATGAAGCCGAAGGTCTCGGCATCCGCAAATCCATGGAAGCGCTCGCCGATGCAGACCTGGTGCTGGTTGTGCTCGATTCTTCGCAGCCGGCCGGCGCTGAAGATCAGCAGCTGCTTGATCTGGTGGCGCAACGGCCAGCCATTATGGTCGAAAACAAGTCGGACATAACCAGTTCACAGTTCTTGGTTCCCCGTTCTCAGTTACAAAGGGTTCGGGCGTCGGCGCTGACATCAGAAGGCATTCCCGAACTGCGCGCCGAAATTCTGCGCCACGTTGGCGGAGAGCATGGCGCGCGCAGCGAAACCGGATTTCTGACCAACACACGTCATCAAGGGCTCGTCGTCAACTCGCTGGCCGCGCTCGCTGCCGCTGCGTCCGCGGTGCGCAACCGGGTCCCGCACGAGATGGTCCTGCTCGATCTTTACAATGCGCTGCGCCCGCTCGATGAGATTACCGGAGCCACGACTAGTGATGACATCCTGAACCTGATCTTCAGCAAGTTCTGTATTGGAAAGTAGAAAATTGTTCTCTGTTGGCTAGCGGCACACGTACTTCAGTAGTTCGCCCAGATGCCCGGCGTTGCGAGTTCAAGCAGATTGTTGTCGGGATCCCGGAAGTAAATACTGGTGCCGCCTCGCTCCCATCGGACTTCAGACTCGATCTCGACCCCGCGCTGGCGCAGCCGTATCCGCCAATCGGGAAGCGTTTCAGACGAAACTGCAAAAGCAAGATGTCCCGCCCCGACGGACTCGTGCGGCGGAACCATCCCTCCTGAGGTGCGCACGGGGCGGCTGGATCCGCCGCGAACAAACAGCAACAGCACGTCCTTACCCACGCGCAAAGCGCAGAAGCGGTCATCACCAACCATGACCTCCAGGCTGAATACGGATTCATAAAATTCGCGCGCGCGGCGAACGTCGGCCACGTTGATGCAGGTCTCGACGACTCCGTGCACCGGTGGAGCAGGATTCGACTCTGGTTCGATCACGGGATTAGTCTCGAGGTTACGTATCGAAAAACAAGTTATTTGGAGAGAACAGCCAGCGCTTCGCGAAACATGGAGTCGAATGGTCCGCCTTTTCCGTTCCTGGAGACAGCTGCCAAGCTTTTCTCCGCCGCCGCGCGCTGATATCCGAGATTCACCAGCGCGGAAAGCACGTCTTCTTCGATGGCGCTCATGGCCGGCGCGGCCGCGATCTCTCCCGCCTTCTCGACCGCCAGCTTGTCACGGAGTTCCAGCACCATGCGTTCGGCCGTTTTCTTGCCTATGCCAGGGATGCGGGTCAGCCGCGCAATATCGTTGCCGCGAATGGCGTTAACCATCTCATCCGCTGCCATGCCGCTCAGAATGGTGATCGCAAGCTTCGGTCCGATACCGCTGACCGTGATGAGCTTTTCGAACAGCGTCTTTTCGGCAGAACGAAGGAATCCATAAAGCGCAATCGTGTCTTCCCGTACATGGGTGTGAATGTGCAGCGCGACCTCGCCACCGATCCCGGGCAGATCGGAAAATGTAGGAACGCTGATGGTGACGTCATACCCGACGCCCCCGGTTTCAACGATAGCCTGGTTGGGATATTTCGCCAGCAGTCGTCCGCGCAGATGGGCAATCATAGAAAATCAGCCGTCAGTCGTCGGTCTTCAGTCGTCAGCAGAGTCTGCTTTTCCTGAAGACCGACGACTGAAGACTGACGACTAGAATAGCGAGCTCTGCTTTCGGTTCGGTGTAATCCCAAAATGCTCGTAGGCCAGTTGCGTCGCGACGCGCCCGCGCGGCGTGCGGTTCAGGAATCCGATCTGGATCAGGAACGGCTCGTAGATCTCTTCGATTGCGTCCTGCTCCTCGGCCAATGCCGCGGCCAACGTGTTCACACCTACCGGTCCGCCCTGATATTTCTCGATGATGGTCAGCAGCAGCTTGCGATCCACCTCGTCGAAGCCGTGGCGGTCGACTTCCAGCATCTGCAGCGCGGCCTGGGCCGTGGGAAGGTCGATCTTTCCCGCGCCCCGCACCTGGGCATAGTCGCGCACTCGCCGTAGCAGACGATTGGCAATTCGCGGCGTCCCACGGGAGCGGCTGGCGATTTCCAGCGCGCCGGCGTCGTCGATCTCAACTCCGAGAATGTCTGCCGAACGCTCCACGATGATGCGCAGGTCTTCATGCGTGTAGAACTCCAGCCGCAGCACGATGCCAAAGCGCGACCGCAATGGAGAGGAAAGCAGCCCGGCGCGGGTGGTGGCGCCGATGAAGGTGAAAGGCTTCACATCCATGGTGTGGGTGCGCGCGGATGGTCCCTGTCCGATCATGATGTCGAGCTTGTAGTCTTCCAGCGCGGAGTAAAGGATCTCCTCGAGCGCGGGCTGCAGCCGGTGCACCTCGTCGATAAAAAGCACCTGTTTATCGCGGACGTTGGTCAGAATAGCGGTAAGGTCGCCCTTGATTTGCAGGGTCGGGCCGGAAGTTTGCTGGAACGGCACCGCCAGTTCATTGGCGATAATTGTAGCCAGGGTAGTCTTGCCCAGCCCGGGCGGACCGTAAAGCAAGACGTGATCCAGAGCCTCGCCGCGGGAGCGCGCCGCCTCAATCGCCACGGCCAGGTTTTCTTTCACTTTGGGCTGTCCGATAAACTCCGCCAGCCGCTGCGGCCGGAGCTTCAGCTCAAAAGACGAATCATCCTCGACTGGCGCTGCCGACACCAGCCGCTGCTTCAGATCAGGGATGTTTTTCGTGGTAGCCACTGACCGGATGGTAAGGCGAAAAGGGGAATTGGGCAATTGCTGGCACGGAACACGTAGGGGCAGACGTCCTCGTCGGCCCGGTCGAGCGCAGCTCGACAGCTCGGAAGAGTCCGTCTCAGCAAGAGGCTCGGGGTCGTGGGTCTGCTCACCTTGTCTTCTTCTTCTGTTCAAAAATTATGAATGAATCCTCTTTGCTAGGTGGGATTTTGGGAGGCGAGCCGTGAACGAAAACATATTCCTTCCCATACTCCAACCGAAGTTGTCGTGGACGGGACGAAGGCGTTTCGCCCTCAGCCGGCTTGATTGCCACGACATGCTCGCCAATTTTGAACTCCCATTTTTCCAAAGCGATCGCTAACCTTATCAGGACGTCTAGCTCCGGACCTGACTCGCCCCTTTCGTAACGGCCAATCATATTCACGT
>JBGQIG010000175.1:0-6547 GCA_041498365.1 Terriglobia bacterium
ACTAGACGGAGGCGCATTGCTCTATTGGCTGCTGTACCTGCAACTGTTTCATTATTTTCCGCCCTTCCGTATTTTCCGCTATCTGACTTTTCGTACAGCCTTCGCCAGCCTCACCGCTCTGTTTACCGCACTCATCGTCGGCCCGCTCGTGATCAACCGACTGCGTGAATTCCAGATTAGCCAGTTCATTCGCGAAGAAGGACCCAAGGCTCATCAAAAGAAGGCCGGCACGCCCACTATGGGCGGTCTGCTGATCGTTATTTCCACGGTGGTTCCGACCCTGCTGTGGGCTGACCTGAGCAACCGCCTGATATGGATCGCGGTGTTTTCGATCTGCGCTTTTGCTGCGATAGGATTTGCTGACGATTACATCAAGGTGGTGCACCGCCGGAATCTCGGCCTGACGGGCAAAGCGAAGATGGGGTTGCAGGTCGCCACCAGCATTCTGATCGCGGTCGCGCTCATCGCCATGCAAACCCGCGGCATGTATTCGACCAAGCTGATGGTGCCGTTCATCAAGCAGTTTCACCCCGATCTGGTCATCGAAAGGCTGGTTAACAATCCGGGGCTGTGGCCTTTGGCGTTCCTGCCGTTTATCGCTTTTCTGGTGCTGGTGATCGTGGGCTCGAGCAATGCTGTGAATCTCACCGATGGCTTGGACGGACTAGCCATCGGCTGCACCGTGATCGCCGCCGGCGCACTGGCCGTCCTCACCTACGTCAGCGGCCATGCCACTTTCGCATCGTATCTTGAACTGCAGCGCATGCCCCTAGCCGGCGAACTCACCATCTTCTGCGGAGCTATGGTTGGTGCGGCCATCGGATTTCTGTGGTACAACGCGCACCCTGCTGAAGTGTTCATGGGAGACGTCGGCTCTCTGGCGCTGGGCGGCGCGATTGGCACGGTGGCCGTGATGATCAAGCAGGAACTGCTGCTGCCCTTCATCGGCGGCATTTTCGTGATTGAAGCGCTGTCAGTGATTCTTCAAGTGGCGTCCTACAAACTGCGCAAGAAACGTATCTTTAAAATGGCGCCGCTTCATCACCATTTTGAACTGCTGGGCTGGTCGGAATCAAAAATCATAGTCCGCTTCTGGATTGGATCACTGGTGTTTGCCCTGTTCGCCCTGACCACATTGAAGCTAAGGTAACCTCACCACGGAGACACCGAGACACGGAGCAGACCGGGTTCATTTCTTTCCGCCTCTTATACAAGGCGTCATCCTGAGCTTGCGAAGGATCTGGCGTGGAGCGGACTGGCTCTCCGGGATGCAATTGCGACGCGGCGCGCGAGATCCTCCGGGACTGAAGCCCCTCAGGATGACGTCAGTTTAGAAATTGATCACTACCTGTAGCTGTGCGCTGTCTGAATTTTTCCTTTATTCTGTCTTTTCTCCGTGCCTCTGTGTCTCCGTGGTGAAAAGATACAGCCTTATGGATCTCGCCAACAAACGCGTGCTCGTCGTCGGCTTGGGCAAATCCGGTGTGGCCTCCGCCCTGTTCTTACAGGCCAGAGGCGCCCACGTCACCGTCTCGGACGCCAAGCCGCAAGATCAGCTCGGAGAAGAAATCCCTGTCCTGCTCGATCATGGCATTGCCGTTGAGACCGGCGGACACGGTGAGCGTACCTTCCGGGGCCAGGATCTCATCGTGGTCAGTCCCGGCGTTCCAGTAGACTCTCCGCCACTGGTGCAGGCCCGCGCTCTCGGCGAACCCGTGATCGGCGAGATCGAGTTGGCGTCCCAGTTTCTGCCAGGGAGCATCGTCGCCATTACAGGTTCGAACGGGAAGACCACGACCACCACACTGGCGGGAGAGATTGTCGCAGCAGGCGGCTTTCCGACCGCGGTAGGGGGCAATATCGGCACACCTGCCATTTCTCTGGTGGAGCAAGCGAAGGCCGATACCGTCGTAGTGCTGGAAGTCTCGAGTTTTCAGCTGGAGACCATCCAGACCTTTCGTCCGAAAGTTGCGGTCGTGCTCAACATTACCCCGGACCACCTCGACCGTCACCGCACCTTCGCCGCCTACACCGACGCGAAGGCACGCATTTTTGAGAATCAGCAGCCGGAGGATTTCGCGGTCCTGAACGCCGACGATCCTGCCTGCACCGCGCTTGCTCGCCGGACGCGGGCGCAGGTCTTCTGGTTCAGCCGTAGGAACGAGGTAGAGCAAGGCTCGTTTGTCCGCGACGGCCGGATCTTGTTTCGCGATGCCAAGGGGCAACGCGAGGTCATGCTGGTCTCGGAGGTCCCGCTCAAGGGAGGCCACAATGTCGAGAACGTTCTGGCCGCCGTCTGCGTGGGGGCTCTCATGGGCTGCACAGCGGATCGGATTCGGAGAGCCGTCCGTGACTTCAAGGCGGTAGAACACCGGCTGGAATACGTAGCCACGATTCGCGGCGTCGAATACTACAACGACTCCAAGGCCACCAACGTGGATGCGACCATCAAGGCGCTGGAGTCGTTCCCGGCGAACGTCCACCTCATTCTTGGCGGCAAGGACAAGGACAGCGACTACACCCTCCTCAATGACCTGCTGCGGCAACGGGCCAAGCGTGTATACACCATCGGCTCGGCGGCGGAAAAGATCGAGTCGCAGATCAAAGGTGTAGAAGTCGATCACGCGGAAACCTTGGAAACAGCTCTGAGGCGTGCAGCAGCCACAGCAGAAGCCGGAGACATCGTGCTGCTGGCTCCCGCCTGTGCCAGCTTCGACCAGTTCCAGAACTATGAGCACCGGGGGCGGGTGTTCAAGGAAGTAGTGCGCACGCTCGCCGCGGAAGCCCGAACAATGTAGGTGCGGATGTCCCGCCCGCGGGCTGGCCCTGCACGAGTCAGGACGCTCGAGCCTACATGAACCAAGATAGTTACAGAGCACTCTGGAAATTCACAGACATTCTTCTCTGCGTCTCCGTGCCGCCGTGTTGAAATGAATCTCCCATGGCAAAGCGTGTCAGCGTTGATGGATGGCTGTTTACGGTCACCCTCATCCTTGTTTTTGTGGGACTGGTGATGGTATTCAGCGCTTCTGCGGTCATGGCCAAAGAACGCTACGGATCCGGCTACTACTTCCTCCTGCGGCAGGTCGGATGGGCGGCCAGCGGGATCGCAGCTATGTTGGTGGCGATGAAGGTCGACTACCGCCGCTACAAGCATCCAGCGGTAGTTTTTTCGGTGCTGGGCGGTACCACGCTGATGCTGATCCTGGTTTTTTTTCTCGATCGCGCCCATCACACCCACCGCTGGATCCACTTCGGCGGTTTCTCCTTCCAGCCGTCGGAGGTAGCAAAGGTCGCGCTAATCCTGTTCCTTGCCTTCTTCCTGGAGAATCGCATCCACTCCATGAATGACTGGCGGAATACGTTGCTACCCGCGATCCTGCCCGCGATTGTGTTTCTGGCCTTGATTGTCTTTCAGCCGGACCTGGGTACTGCCATCGCATGCGCTGCGATCACCGTTTGTGTGCTGTTCGTGGCTGGTCTCGACCTGCGCTATCTGGGATACGTCTGTCTGGCGTCTCTGCTTCCGCTGTATTTTCTGATTTTCCATGTTGCCTACCGCCGCGACCGTATCCTGGCCTTTCTGAATCCGTATTCGGACCCGCAAGGGAAAGGGTTCCACATTATTCAGTCGCTGATTGCGGTGAGCACCGGAGGCATTACCGGCCTGGGATTCATGGAAGGGAAGCAAAAGCTGTTTTACCTTCCCGAGCCCCACACTGATTTCATCTTCGCCGTGACTGCGGAGGAGTTGGGCCTGCTGGGTTCGCTGGTAGTCCTGTTGCTGTTTGGAATTTTCCTGTGGCGTGGAGTTCGCACTGCGCTGCGAACTCAGGACATGTTTGGCCGGCTTCTCGCCGTGGGCATCACCAGCATGGTGATCGTGCAAGCCCTCATCAACATGAGTGTGGTACTGGGAATCATGCCGACGAAAGGCATCCCGCTGCCGTTCGTATCCTACGGAGGTTCTTCACTGTTCGTGACCCTGGCTTGCGTGGGAGTGCTGCTGAACATCACCAAACAGACGGACTGACCTGGGGATGCCGTCCGTTGCCCAGCCGAGCGAAGCTGGAGCAGCGGGTTTACTTGAAACAAATCCCATTCACCGCTGTCATCACTATCGCATTTGGAAATTGACAGACACTCGAATGTCGAAAGCCACTGCCTCGCTCCCACACATCGCGGGTCTGAATTTCCAGTTCCTGACGGTCTCCAGCGTGACTTGGTCCATCTCCTTCCCGGCGCTTCCAACTAGTTGGACATTCTCTACAGACCCATCAGGCAAAACGGTGAGCGTCACGGTCGCAGTCCCGCCCATCCGGTTTTGTGCTGCTGATCGGGGATAAGCGGGGTCGGGAGTTTTCAGCGCGACAGGATGAGTCATGTGTTCGCATTGACGACGTGCAACTGCACCTGACGGCGGAACAAAGACCGCTTCATCAAAAGTGGCCTCACGCAATGAGATGATCTTTACCTTTAGCGCTTGGCTACCGTCCACCAACAGCCTTGCCTGTCTCGGATAGCTATGCTCACGAAAGGGCTGGTAGTCGCTGAATTCCTTTCGGCGGTATTCCTGGTCATCTATAGCCTCGTCGGTCAATACTTCCTTGTTTGTTTGATTGATGCAGAGTTCTCTTTTCGGATTCCAGACATGGCTTCCGGGTCGAAGGCGAACTTGAACGCATTCCGCGTCGATGCCGCCCTCTACCTCGTGCTTGATCTTCTTGATTTGCCAAGCGACGTCGACTGAGAATACGGTCAAGAGATCCTGCAACTCGGTGATACGTAGAGGAGTGAAAGGGGCATTACGGCTGACGTAGAGCGTGTCTCCCTTCCGAACTCCGAGCTGCCCGAAATCTCCCAGCGTGATTTCCTCTGACCACAGATCCCTGGCGACCCATTTCCAGGTGAAATGACCCTCTTGGGGGGTGTTAAATTGGGCATTGAAGACAGCCTCCAATTGGAGGGGCTTAGCTCCATCGGAGCGGATATTTACGAGATCGCTGGCTGCGACTAATAGCTGCTGATCGGCAGGGCCACCCTCGCCCAAGCCGACCGAAATGGCGGACAGCAGAAACAGCAACTCAAGTAAGACATCTACCTTCCGCATGAGCGAGCGATTATAGCAGCGACAACCTTCCCGGCCGACGCTCCTAAACCGTCAACCGGCCGCAGTCTTTCTCTGCAACTTCCGGTTTATAGTCACATCATGCGCGCAATTCTTGCGGGAGGCGGGACCGGCGGACATGTGATCCCGGCACTCGCCATTGCCCAGGAACTGCAAAAGCGATATGGCGCCGAAGTATTGTTCATCGGGACGGCGCGCGGCATCGAAAACCGCCTGGTTCCTGCAGCCGGATTTCCCTTGCGCCTCGTCCAGGTAGGCGCCCTCAACAAAGTCGATCTGAAAACGCGCCTGAAAACGCTCTTCGATCTTCCCCGCGCGGTGTGGGACTCGCGCCGTATCCTCGCTGAATTTCGTCCCGATGTGGTAATCGGGGTGGGCGGATACGCTTCCGGCCCGGCGATGCTGGCGGCAATCCTGAAACGAATTCCGACGCTGGCATTCGAACCCAATGTCGTCCCCGGCTTTGCCAATCGCATGGTAGCTAGGATGGTTTCAGGTGCGGCAGTGCATTTCGAGGAGACGGCGCAATATTTCCCCCGCGCCCAGGTAACCGGCGTTCCGGTTCGCGAAGCCTTCTTCGAGATCGCTGGCAAGGCCACGTTGAACGACAGGCCGACCCTGCTGGTCTTTGGTGGAAGCCAGGGCGCCAACGCAATCAACCAGGCCATGGTTCAATGTCTGCCTGCACTGATGAAGCAGCTGCCCGATATCCACATAATCCATCAAACCGGGGAGCGCGGCTATAATGACGCGCAAGCCGCGTACCGGCAAGCCGGCTTGTCCGCCGAAGTGTACCCGTTCATTGCGGACATGCCTGCTTTCTTTGCCCGGGCCGACTTGCTGTTGTGCCGTTCCGGCGCGAGCACGGTCGCGGAAATCACCGCGGCCGGCAAGCCGGCGGTTTTTGTCCCCTTCCCCCGCGCCGCTGACGATCACCAGCGGGTCAACGCGCAGGCATTGGAGCGGGCAGGCGCAGCGGTGGTTGTGGAAGAAACGAAACTGGAACGGGTATGGCTAGCCGATACCATTGCTGCTCTGCTGGGCGACCCCGGCCGATTGCAGCGCATGAGCAGAGCCGCACGGAATCTGGCGCATCCAGACGCGGCGCGCGATATCACAGCAATGGCAGCGCAACTGGCGGGTGTGGAAGAAGCGGCCACGGATTTGCACGGATAAACACGGATCTCTTTGTCTTTTGTATCAGTCGTTCGTAGATCGATCATTTTCAAATCCGTGTTGATCCGTGCGAATCCGTGGCCAAGATGTTGACTTATGTTTGCCAAGATCCAGCGCATTCATTTCGTCGGCATCGGCGGCATCGGCATGAGTGGCATCGCCGAGGTGCTGCTCAATTTGGGCTACAAGGTTTCCGGTGCTGATTTGAAAAATTCATCTGTAACCCAGCGGCTGGCCGGCTTG
>JBGQIG010000176.1:0-6474 GCA_041498365.1 Terriglobia bacterium
GCATCCAGCGCATAGACCGAACTCATGACGCCAGCCAGGATGCGTTTTTCCTTGCCGTCGGTCCAGTAGGCTAACCCGCGGGCCGGCTGCCATCCCTTGATGCCAGGATCAAACTTCCATAAGAGCTTGCCGGTCGCAGCATCCAGGGCGATAACCTTTTGTGAGGGCGTGTACCCGAACAACGCACCCGCGACGATGATCGGGCTGGTCTGCAGTCCGCCGGGTTCGCCGGTATCGAAAGTCCAGGCGACTTGCAGCCGCTTTACGTTCTTGCGGTTAATCTGCTCCAGGGTTGAATAGTGGGAGTTTTCCGGAGCACCCCCATAGACCGGCCAATCGCGGCGTTCGGAGGTTTTATTGTGGGTGGCTTGGTGGGAGGGTGAAATTTGGGATCGACTCATGCCCGATGCGGCGATTGCGAGTGCGATGCAGACTACGATTCTTGTCATTTTTCGCCTCTTAGCGCCACGCCTGGAATCTATGATCGCAGTGACCGCCGATCTGTTCGCCCCCTTGTCATCCTGAGCGGAGCAGTTGCTTCGCAACGCGAAGCGACCGCGGAGTCGAAGGACCCCTGCCCACTCCAAGCACTCCTAGACTTGGGGGATACTCGCCATCCTGAATTCCGATCTGAAACGCCGAAACTGCATGGACGCCCTTTCCAGTGATGTTCAGAACGTAGGGGTCCTTCGATCCTTCGACTCCATCATTCCGTTCGCGAGCGAATGGAATGATTCCGCTCAGGATGACAGGGCAAATCTAGGAGCCCGCTACTTTCATTCCCACTCAATCGTCCCCGGGGGCTTCGACGTGACGTCATAGACGACCCGGTTTACTCCCTTTACCTCATTTACGATCCGGCTGGAGATTTTTTTCAGCACTTCATGGGGCAGCGGCACCCAGTCGGCGGTCATACCGTCTTCGGAATGAACGGCGCGGACTGCGCAGGTGTAGGCATAGGTGCGCTGATCGCCCATCACGCCTACCGACATCACCGGGAGCAGCACGGCGAACGATTGCCAGATCTTAGTGTAGAGCCCGGCCTTCTTGATCTCGGTTACGACGATGTCGTCGCAATCGCGCAATATCTTCAGGCGCTCCGGCGTGACCTCGCCCAGAATCCGGACGGCGAGACCTGGGCCGGGGAAAGGCTGGCGCTGAAGCACTTCCTCCGGCATGCCCAGGTCGCGGCCTATTTTTCGGACCTCATCTTTGAACAAATCTTTCAGGGGCTCGATCAGCTTGAGCTTCATCTTGTCGGGCAGGCCGCCGACGTTGTGATGGGTTTTGATGGTTTGCGACGGCCCGCGCACGGAGCGGGACTCGATCACGTCAGGATAGAGCGTGCCCTGCACCAGCCACACCACCTTGCCTTCTTCGCTTTCGATGCGGCTGGCCTCCTCGTCAAAGACTGCGATGAATTCGTTGCCGATGATCTTGCGTTTGGTTTCGGGATCGGTCACGCCCGCGAGCTTGTCCAGGAAACGTTCGGTGGCATCGACCGCGACCAGGTGCAAGCCCAGCTTGTCCCGCAGGCCCTGCTGCACTTTTTCAAACTCGTTCTTGCGCAGGACGCCGTTGTTGACGAACACACAGGTGAGCCGCGAAGGGCCCTTGCCGTCGCGCAGAGCGCGATCCACCAGGGTTGCAGCTACGGCGGAATCGACGCCGCCGGAGAGGGCGCAAATGGCGCGCCCGTCGGCTACGGTTTGGCGCACGCCGGCGATGGTCGCGTCGATGAAGTGTTGCGGGGTCCAGGTGGGCTTGGCGCCGCAAATCCCCAGAGCAAAATTGCGCAAAATGTCGGTGCCGGATTGGGTGTGGCGCACCTCGGGATGGAACTGCACGGCCCACATCTTCCGTTCGGGGGCTTCAATGGCGGCTACGGCACTGGACGAGCTGGCCACCAGGTGGAAACCGGCTGGTAGTTCGACCGCTTCATCGCCGTGCGACATCCAGACGGAAAGCTTTGCCGGGAGGCCGTCGAACAGACGGGAGCCGTTCTGGACTTCGACGTCCGCGTGGCCGTACTCACGCTTCTCGGCGGCGCGAACCTTGCCGCCGAGGGTGTGCACCATGAACTGAAGTCCGTAACAGATACCGAGCACGGGCAGGCCCATCTGAAGCACCCGGGAATCGGCGGGGGGAGCATCGGCGTCATACACCGAGGATGGCCCTCCCGAAAGAATGATGCCTACCGGCGAATAGCTGCGGATTTCTTCCAGGGTGGCGGTACAGGGAAGAACGACGGAAAAAACGTTTTGTTCGCGGATGCGGCGCGCGATGAGTTGCGAATATTGCGCGCCGAAGTCGAGGACTACGATGGACTGGGTTTCCACGGACGAGTTTCTCAGATTGCGGGGCCGCGTGTAAAGGTTTGTGTGCTTTTCCGGTGTCTTGATTATCTGACCAAGACACTTACCGCATTTTTCTGGGCGGCAAGAGCTTGATCGTTTTACACCAGTTGGCAGTTTGCGGTTCTCAGTTCACAGTTGAAATCACGTTTAGCCCCCTGTGGCCTCGGGCGGTGGCAGGGCGCCGGGAATGTCGCTGAGAATGTCGTCCTCAGACGGCGGAAAAAGCTGAATGCTCAGTGCTGATGGCTGAGTGCTCTCTGGAATTGTCATGCACACGTATGCAGCCAGCCTCCCCACATGCAGGAAATCTACTATGGCGAAATATAGCAGGGTAATCAGCACCAAGCCGCCTAGCACGATGCCCGCTGGGAGTACTCCGGCAAAGGCAAGGGGGAAGGCTGCCACGGAACTGGCAACCACAAAGATCACCACGTGAGCGAGGCCAAACCAGGTTGCGGCAGCGGTCACGGGCCCGGGGTGGGCCCGGAACAGGTCCGCGGTCGCTCCCAGGGCTCCCAAGGTGCTGCTTCCGTCGTTAACCGCAAAGATGGCCGCCACGGAGAGGAACCAGTTGAGCACCGACCATGCCAGCCCAATCAACATGGTCAGCATCCAGAAGATCAGGAGGACGCTACCGGGGGAAGGATCATTCGGCGAGGAGGCAGCGCCAGCCAGAAGCAAGGCGCCAAAGCAGCCTACTCCAGCGGTTAGCATCGCGCCGGCGCGGAGGAAATTCAGCCCGACCAGTGGACTGAGGCGCCAGTTCGCTTTGTGCCATTTGCTTACAGTGTCAGCCTCCCGCTCCCGAAAGTATTCGAAAAGCCTTTTGAGGGTTGCAGCTCGTCCTATGGCCGAGAGCGCGATCGATGCCAGGGTCAGGGTCAGGATGAGCACGATTGCCGCCGCGATGGCGCGCGGCGCGCTCCCCTGGAAGATGCGGGCAATGGCCTGCCAGACCAGAGCGGGCTGGCGGGTCCGCAATAAGAGCAGATCTCCCGCGGTGACCGGCAGAGTGGCCAGGTATTCGCGGAAAGAGAACGCGAGCAGCACTACCACTGCCAGACCGAAACTCCATCGCCAGGCGATTTCCGCCAGGCCCAGGGAGGGCAGGCGAAACATGGTTTGGAAGCCTTCCAGGGTGGGTGAACGCCGCTTCATGCCTGGCTAGGATAACGCAAGCAGCCGCTGAGAGTTGGTCATTCAGCGTACGACGATATTTACCAGCTTGCCGGGAACTACGATCGGTTTCACAATCTGTTTGCCTGCGACCATGGCGCGGATTTTCTCGTCGGCAAGGGCGCGCTCGCGGACAACGTCCTCGGGCGCATCTGCGGGGACAACAATGCGGCTGCGCAGCTTGCCGTTGATCTGAACCGGGATCTCGATTTCTTCTTCTTTCGCCAAGGCAGGATCGTACTTCGGCCAGGACGCACGCAGTAGACTTCCCTTTTCACCCAGCATTTCCCAGAGCTCGTGGGCGAGGAAAGGGGCGAAGGGCGACAACAGGAGGGCCAGAGTGCGCTGAACCTCCACCCACAAGGAGTTAGGGACAACTTTCGCGTGCAGGCCGCCCGCGGCCGCATGGCCTTCCTGACGGGCTTCTACTGCGTACAGTTCGTTCACCAGTTCCATGATGGCCGCGATGCTGGTATTGAAGTGCCATCGGCCCTGAAAGTCGTCGCTGACGCGCTTGATGGTCTGGTGCAGCTTGCGTTGGATCTGACGAGCTTCTGGTAAGAAAGGCGCGGCATGCTGCGCTTCTGCCAGAGCGCTGCGGGCGGCATTGCGGGTGACGAACCTGTAGACCCGGCCCAGGAAGCGCTCGATGCCCTCGACTCCTTCGTCCTGCCAGTCGAGCTCGCGATCGGGAGAGGTGGCGAACAGCGTATACATCCGTGTGCTGTCTGCTCCATAGTGCTCGACCATGTCATCCGGCGAAACGACGTTGCCCAGGCTCTTGGACATCTTGGCTCCGCCCTTGATGATCATGCCCTGGGTAAAGAGACGCTCAGCTGGCTCGGCGTTGCCGATCAGTCCCATGTCGCGCATGAATTTGGTCCAGAAGCGGGAGTAAATCAGGTGAAGAATAGCGTGCTCGACGCCGCCGATGTATTGGTCGATGCCGCGATCTCCGAACCAGTAACCTGCCTTCTCGCGATCGAACGGCGCCTGATCGTTTTGCGCGTCGGTGTAGCGGTAGAAGTACCAGGACGAATCTACGAACGTGTCCATGGTGTCGGTTTCGCGGCGGGCTGGACCGTCGCATTTTGGGCAAGTGGCGTTGACGAACTCCGGGACGCGGCCCAGGGGCGAGCCACCGGTCAACGCGATGTCCACATTTTCCGGCAAGATCACGGGCAGGTCTTTTTCCGGCACGGCGACGATGCCGTCCTTCTCGCAGTAGAGCATGGGAATGGGCGTGCCCCAGTAGCGCTGGCGCGAGATGCCCCAGTCCTTCAGACGATAAGTGATGGTGGCCTTGCCGAAGCCGTTCTTTTCGGCGTGCTCAGACATCGCCCGGATAGCCGCTTCGCAGTCCATACCGCTGAAACGGCCGGAGTTCACCAGTGTGCCCTGCATCGTAGTGAAGGGGAGCTTCGGTTCGACGGCGGTCTCCTCCGGATCAGAGGCCTGCGGCAGGATCACCAGGCGAATCTCGAGTTTGTACTTTTTCGCGAACTCGTAGTCGCGCTCGTCGTGGGCCGGCACGCTCATGATGGCGCCCGTGCCGTAATCCATCAGGATGTAATTGGCCACCCAGATCGGCACTTTTTCGCCGTTGTACGGATTTATTGCGTAGCGGCCGGTGTTGACCCCATGCTTCTCAATCTCGCCGATGTCGCCTACTTCCCTGGCTTTGCGTTGTTCGGCGAGGAGACGCTCGACCTCCGCGCGCAGCAGATCGTTGTTCCTGGTCAAACGGGCGACCAGCGGATGCTGGGGCGCGAGTTGCACCGAAGTTGCGCCGAAAATCGTATCTACGCGAGTGGTAAATACGGGAATCGACGAACTCGCCGGATCGGTTGCGCCATCGAGCTTGAAATCCACCAGCGTGCCTTCGCTGCGGCCAATCCAGTTGCGCTGCATGGTGCGCACTTTTTCGGGCCAGCCGGGGAGACGGTCGAGATCGCGCAGCAATTCGTCGGCGTACTTTGTGATGCGCAAGAACCATTGCTCAAGCTCACGCTGCTCGACCGGCGTATCTTCGTGGCGCCAACAGCATCCGTTTACTACTTGCTCGTTGGCCAGCACGGTGGCGCATTTTGGACACCAGTTGACCGTGCTCTTCTTGCGATAGGCCAACCCTTTCTCAAACATCTTGATAAAGAACCACTGATTCCACTTGTAGTATTCGGGCAGGCAGGTAGTGACTTCGCGCGACCAGTCGTAGGCGAAGCCCAGGCGCTTCATTTGCGCCTTCATGGCCGCGATGTTGCCCAGCGTCCATTCGCGCGGCGGCGTGTTGTTCTGGATGGCCGCATTCTCTGCCGGCAGACCGAATGAATCCCAGCCCATGGGATGGAGCACGTTGTAACCGTTCATCCACATGTAGCGGGCCAGGGCGTCTCCGATGGCGTAATTGCGCACGTGTCCCATGTGCAGAGCGCCCGAGGGATACGGGAGCATTTCGAGCACGTAATACTTTTGGCGGGTGGAGTGCGGCTCGGCGGCATAGAGCGACGAGTCCTGCTGCCAGCGCTCGAACCATTTGGTCTCGATGCGCTGGGCGTCGTAGCGGACATCTTCTTGCCCGTCGCGGCCGCGGTGGGCGTGGGTGACCGAGGTTTGTTCTTCCTGGGGCATAGAAGGGATCGTGGAGCGCCGGGTAACCTTTTAATTTTACAACGAGAGGGCAGCAGGAACCGGCCATTGCCAGCTTTTGCGATCAAAAGCTTTTAACCGCAAAGGCCGCAAAGAACTTCGCAAAGAGCGCCAAGAAATGCCCGCAAGGCAACACTGGCGTGCGAGAGTCTGCCGCAGGCGGGTGGGTTTAGACGGAGGCTTTTTGTGCGGCGGCTTTGGGACGCGACCCTCGCTGCTTGCGCAGCTCGATTTGGAAGGCTTCGGGCGTGAGGTCAGCCTTTTTGCGGAAGAGTTCGAGCAAAGGGTCTTCTAC